>JBEQUF010000086.1:0-9855 GCA_040349295.1 Actinomycetota bacterium
CGCCGCAGGCATAGAGGCCGTCGACCGTCGTCTTCGCGTCGGTGTCGATCACGAGGCCGCCGTTCTGGTAGTGGAGGACGGGGTACGTGAGGATCTTCTCGGCGAGCGGGTCGACGCCTGCGGCGCGGTAGCGGCGCAGCATGTACGGCAGCGAGATCTCGGCGTCCCGCTCGGCGATGCGCGTCGTGTCGAGGTACACGGCGGGGCGGCCGTCGGGCGTCTCGACGCCCTTGCCCTTCGCGACCTCGTCCACGATCGCTTGTGACACTTCGTCACGAGGCCCGAGGGAGTCCGTGAACTCCTCGCCGTCGGCGTTGAGGAGGACCGCGCCGTACGCGCGCGTCGTCTCCGGGATCGAGTAGCCCTGCATGTTCGCCGGCCACGTGCCGCCGTTCGGGTGGTACTGGAGCGCGTCGAAGTCGCGCACCTCGGCCCCGGCGTCGATCGCGATCTGGGCGACCTCGCCGGTGGCGCCGGGATGGTTCGTCGAGAGCTCGCCGCGGTCCTGCGCCACCTTGAAGCAGCGGCCGCCGGCGGCGAGCACGACGGTGGCCGCCTGCACATCCTGGTCGCCGACGCGCGCTCGCCAGACGCCGTTCGCGTCGAGCGCCTGCAGCGGCGCGTTCGCGAAGACGGTCGCGGTGCTCGCCTCGACCGCGTCGCGGAGCGCCTTCGTGATCGCGTGGCCCGTCCGGTCGCCGACCTGGAGCAGCCGCTTGCGCGTGGCGCCCCCGCAGCGCGCGAGGCGATAGGTGCCGTCCTCGTTGCGCGTGAACTCGACGCCGAGCTCCTCGAGCCAGTGGATCGCCGACGGCGCGTTCTCGGTCAGCGTCGCGACGAGACGCCGGTCGGCGGTCTCGTGCGACGACGCCCAGACGTCGGCGGCGTGCTGCTCGGGCGAGTCGTCCTCGCCGAACGCCGCCTGGATCCCGCCCTGCGCCTTCGCCGAGTTGCAGGCCTGGATCGAGCCCTTGGTCGCGAGCGCGACCGTGGCGCCGGCGCGCTCGGCGGAAAGGGCGGCGGCAAGCCCGGAGGCGCCGGAGCCGATCACGAGCACGTCGAACACGAATGTCGAGTCTAGCTAATGCGCGAGATAAGCGCAGCTAATTGTAAGCCGACAATTTCGATCGACTTTCACCTGTCCGAAAGAGCCATCTTGTCGCGAATCGCACCAGCGGGTAGCGTCGCGCTCCGGGTGGGGGACCATCCCGAAAGGAGTCAGCAGTGCGGAAGGTCCTCTTCATGGTGCTCCTCGCGCTCGTGGCCGTGCCGGCTGCGTCCGCGGCCGGAGGCCCTCGAAACCAGACGGGGCCGTCGCCCTCGGTGGCGACCGTCGTCAGCGGCCCGACCCGCATCCTCCCCGGCTCGGTGACGGGAACGATCACGGCCGGGAGCGCCGCCGGCGCGGCGGCGCCCGCGGTCTCCGGCTGCGGCGTCTGTCTCACACAGTGCTTCGGCGCGACCGTCAGGTCCGGCCCGAGCGACGCCAGCGGGCACGTCTACATCTACCAGCACCTCAGCTGGTGTGGGAACGGCTACACGATCAGCTCCGCCGGAGCCTCCCAGAGCTACGACCAGGACGGCTGGTACCAGCTCCAGGCGGGCTACGGGCCATGGTTCAGCGGCGGCTGCGTCGGCTGCTCGTCGATCTCCGTCGCGGGCTACATCCTCTGGAACTGGACGCTCCAGCTCATCGGCATCACGCACACGGGCACGACGAACCTCAGCAGCACGATGTATCCCTGGGGAGGCGTGAGCGCGACCTGAGAGGGCCGATCACCGTCGCGCTCGGGATCCTGCTGGCGATCGCGATCCTCGCAATCGTCTCGTTCATCGTGAACGCGATCTGGGTCGCACTCGGCTGAGGCGCCGTGCCTAGTAGACCGACCGGAGCAGCTCTTCGATCTCGTCTGCCGTCGCGGGCCGCGGGTTCGCCTGGTTTCCCGGGCGGGCCGCGGCCCGCGCCGCGAGCGCCGGCAGGTCCGCCTCCGGGACGCCGAGGTCGCGCAGGCGGGTGCTGCCGCCGAGCGCGGCGAGCTCCGCCGGGTCATGTCCGACGGCGTCGCGGAACGCCCGCACCGCCTCCGGCACGAGCTGCTCGTTGAAGCGGAGCGCGGGCGGCAGGCAGATGCCGTTCAGCGTTCCGTGCGGCAGCCCGTACATGCCGCCGATCGCCTGGGCCATGGCGTGCGCGAGCGCAAGGCCCGCCCCTCCGAGCGCCCGGCCGGCGTGACTCGCACCCTGCAGCAGCTCCGTCCGCGCCTCGAGATCGTGCGGCGCCTCGACGACGCGAGGCAGCCAGGCGCCGATCAGCCGCGCACCCGCCAGCGCATGCTCGTCGGCCTCCGCGTTGTGGCCGCGGACGTAGAGCGCCTCGGCGCAGTGTGCGAGTGCGTTCATGGACGTCCCGACCGTCGTCTCGCGCGGCAGGTCGAGCGTGTAGCGCGGCTCGTAGACGACCCCGTGCAGGTGCGCGCCGTTCCCGCCGCCGACGAAGCGTCGGTCGGGCGTCCGGATCCCGAAGCTCGTCGCCCACTCCGCGCCGGCGTACGTCGTCGGGACGGAGACGAGCGGCTTGCCCGAGTGGGCCGAGATCGCCTTGCCGACGTCGACTGCGCTGCCGCCGCCGAGCGCGACGACGCAGTCGGGGACGAGGCCTGCGGCCTCCTCGATGCGCGCCGACGGCACCTCCGTCCAGCGGGCGGCCTCGCCGTGCGCCGGCCAGCGTTCCGACGCGACGAGCAGGAACTCGCCGGTCACCGCCTCGGCGAGCCCGTCGATGCCCCAGCGGACGATCACGCCAGGCGCGTCCGCGCGAAGTCGACGAACGTCTGCGCGACGCGCGACTCCGCCCGGCCGACCGCGCGGACGAGCGAGATCTCACGCGACGGATCGAGCCCTTCGACGCGGGCGATCCCGAGCGTGCCGGCCGACAGGTCGGCCTCGATCGCCGAGCGCGAGATGAACGTCGCGCCGTAGCCGGCGAGGACGGCCGTCCGCGCCGACTCCTGCAGCCCGAGCTCGGCGCGCACGTCGAGGTCGCGCAGGCGGATGCCCACGTCGCGCAGCTCGTCGTCGATCACCTGCCGGACGCCGGCGCCGTCCTGCATGAGCACGAGCGGCTCGCCGCGCAGCTCGTCGAGCGTGATCGTCCGGTCGGCGAACCGGTGCCCGAGCGGCACGGCGAGCACCACCTCGTCCCGGAAGAAAGGCTCGAAGACGACCCCGCGATGGCGCTTCGCGGCGCCGACGACGCCGAGCTCGAGCTCGCGCCGCGCGACCTGCTCGACGATGCGCTGCGTGTCGGAGACGGTGAGAGCGACCTGCACCTGGCTGTGACGCTGCTGGAACTCGAGCAGGACGACCGGCAGCACCGTTCCGCCCGGCCCGGTCGAGGCGCCGATCTCGAGACGGCCCGTCAGGTCGCCTTCGGCCTCCTCGCCGAGGTCGGCGAGGAGCTGCTCCTCCTGCGCCAGCAGGCGCAGGGCGCTGCGGTAGAGGCGGCGTCCGGCGTCCGTCGGCTCGACCCGCCGGCCGGAGCGGTCGAGCAGCTGGACGCCGAGGCGCTTCTCGAGCGACCGGATCTGCAGCGACACGGCAGGCTGGGTGACGCCGAGCTGTTCCGCCGCCTGTGAGAAACTGGCTCGTTCGACGACCGCGCAGAACGCAGCCAGCTGCCGGGTGTCCATAAGCGATCATTATGGCGATCGAAGACACATTCATCCGGAGCTATCGCGAGCTCGCGCTCGAGACGCCGCAGCGGCCGCGTGACCGCGTCCTCCGCGCGCTCGATCTCGCCCTGTCGACGATCCTGCTCGTCGTCTCGCTGCCGGTGACCCTCCTCCTCACGCTCGTCCTGCTCGCGACGAGCGGCCGGCCGCTCCTCTACCGCGGCGAGCGGGTCGGCCGCAGCGGGCACATCTTCACGATGTTCAAGCTCCGGACGCTGAAGATCGACGCGGAGCAACGCCTCGGCCCGTACCTCGGCGAGGAGCTCGTCCGTCGCACGCAGGACGAGTTCACGCCGCTCGGGAAGTGGCTGAAGGCGACGCAGCTCGACGAGATCCCGCAGTTCTTCAACGTCCTGCGGGGCGACATGAGCCTCGTCGGCCCGCGCCCGATCCGGCCGGTCTTCTTCGAGGAGCTGGCGCGCGAGCTGCCGGCGTACTGGCAGCGGCTGACCGTCCGCCCCGGGCTGACCGGGCTCGCCCAGGTGCGGCGCGGCTACGAGACGTCGATGGCCGAAAAGCTCGCGCACGACCTCGAATGGATTGCAGACCGGTCGGTTCGGCTCTACCTTCGGACGGTGTGGGCAACCGGGTGGCGCGTGGTGCGGCAATCGCTGCAGGGCTTGTTCTTGCATTCGGACTGAGCGCCTGGCTTCTCTGGCCGGCCGACCACCGGCCGCCGCTCCTGCTCGTCGGCGTCGTCGACGACACGCTGAAGTGGACCGCCCGGCCCGTGAGCGTCGTCCGCTGGCAGCGCTCGCTCGGGGCGGACGCCGTGCGCGTGTGGGTGCCGTGGCAGGGCGAGCGAACGCCCGGCGCAACGCGCGTCGTCGAGCTGGAGCGCGCCGAGCAGGCGGCGCGGGTGACGACCGTCGTGCTCGCCGTCTTCGGCTTCGGCGCGAGCACCCCGGCGACCGCGGCGGCGCAGACCCGCTTCTGCGGCTACGCGCGGCGGGCGCTCCGGCTCGTGCCCGATGCACGCGCCGTCGTCGTGTGGAACGAGGCGAACTCGCGCACGTACTGGCGGGGCACCGCGGCGCAGTACGAGCAGCTGCTCGCGCGCTGCTACGACGTGCTCCATCGGCGCGGCCTGACGGTGCTCGACTCGACCGCGTCCGGCCACGACCCCGACGCGTTCCTGCAGGCGCTCGCGCGCGCCTACACCGCGAGCGGCCGGCGGTCGCCCATCGTCGACGCGTTCGGCCACAATCCGTACCCGTTCACGCCGGGCGAGCTGCCCACCGCGACGCATCGCGGCGGCTTCCTCGGCGAAGGGGACTACCTGCGACTCCGATCCGATCTGCGCGCGTTCGGCACGCCGGACGTCTGGTACCTCGAAGACGGCTACCAGACGCCGATCCCGCCCGGCCTCCGCGGCCACTACCAAGGCGCGGAAACCGTGCCGACGATCTCGCCGGCCGTGCAGGCAGCTCGCCTGCGCGCCGCGATCATGCTCGCCGCGTGCCAGCCGCACGTCCGGGCCTTCTTCAACTTCGAGCTCGTCGACGAGACGCGCCTCGCGGGCTGGCAGTCCGGGCTCGTCTGGCGCGGCGTGCATCGAAAGCCGGCAGCGGCGGCCTTCGCCTCGACGCCCCGCCGCTGCAAATAACCTTCCCCGCGATGTGCGGGATCGCCGGCACGACGAACGGCCGCGTCGACGAGATGCTCCAAGCGCTCGTCCACCGCGGCCCCGACAGCGGCGGCGCGTACAGCGACGGTCCGGTCTCGATCGGCGCGCGCCGCCTCTCGATCATCGACCTCGCCGGCGGCGACCAGCCGATCGAGAACGAGGACGGGACGGTCGTCGTCGTCCAGAACGGCGAGATCTACAACTACCCGGAGCTGCGCCGCGAGCTGGAGCGCAGCGGCCACCGCTTCCGCACGAGCTGCGACACCGAGGTGCACCTGCACCTCTACGAGGAGCACGGCCCCGAGTACGCCCGGCTGCTGCGCGGCATGTTCGCCGTCGCGCTCTGGGACACGCGCCGGCGCCGGCTCGTGCTCGCACGCGACCGCTTCGGGATCAAGCCGCTCTACTACCGCGACGCCGGCCGGACGCTCGAGTTCGCGTCGGAGCTGCGGGCGCTGCCGCGGGGCGAGATCGATCTCGACGCGCTCGAGGCGTTCCTCGCGTTCAACTCGATCCCGGCTCCGTACTCGATCTTCCGCGACATCCGCAAGCTGCCGCCGGGCCACGTGCTCGTCTGGCAGGACGGCGACGTCGAGCTGACGCGCTACGCCCGGCCCGGCCCCCTGCCCGTCCGCGGCGACGACGAGGCCGAGCTCGTCGAGGAGCTGCGCGCCCGGTTACGCGACTCCGTCCGCGCCCATCTGCTCGCCGACGTGCCCGTCGGCGTCCTGCTGTCGGGAGGCGTCGACTCCGCCGTGCTCGCGGCGCTCGCCGCCGAGGAGACGAGCGAGCCGGTGCACACGTTCACGATCGGGTTCGAGGAGAAGAGCTTCGACGAGCGCGCCGACGCCCGGCTCGTCGCGGAGCGATACGGCACCGACCACCACGAGCTGCTCGTCCGGCCCGACCCGCAGGCGCTGTTCCGGACGCTCGCCGACGCGTTCGACGAGCCGTTCGCGGACTCGTCGGCGCTGCCGACCTATCTCGTCTCGCAGCTCGCCGCCGACCACGTCAAGGTCGCGCTCTCGGGCGAGGGCGGCGACGAGCTCTTCGGCGGCTACTACACCTACGCGGCCGACCTGCTCGCCGAGCGGCTCGCGCCGCTCGCCGCGCTCGCGCGGCCACTCGTCGAGCACCTGCCCACCTCGACCGCGAAGGCGAGCTTCGACTACAAGGCGAAGCGGTTCGTCCGCGCGGCGCACCTGCCGCCGCTCGAGCGGCATCACGGCTGGAAGGAGATCTTCTCGACCGAGCTGCGCGCGGAGCTGCGCGGCACGCAGAGCGCATTCGACCCGCTCGACGTGTACCGCGACCGGTACGCCGAGACCGCCGGCGCGCCGGAGCTCGCGCGGCTGCAGGACGTCGACTTCGGGATCTACCTCGTCGACGACCTGCTCGTGAAGACCGACCGCGCATCGATGGCGAACTCGCTCGAGGCGCGAGTCCCGTTCCTCGACGGCGCGATCGCGAACTTCGCGTTCTCACTGCCGACGCGCCACAAGGTGCGCGGCCTGTCGAAGAAGGTGCTGCTGCGCAAGGCGGCCGCGCCGCTCGTCCCACGCGAGATCGTGCACGGGCGGAAGCGCGGCTTCTCGATCCCGGCGGCGGCGTGGCTGCGCGGCGAGCTCGAGCCCTTCGCCCGCGAGACGCTGTCGCCGGAGACGCTCCGCCGGCAGGGCTTCTTCGAGCCGTCGACGGTGACGCGGCTGATCGACGACCACGTGTCGGGCGTCGAGGATCGCAGCCGGCAGCTCTGGGGGTTGCTCGCGTTCACGCTCTGGCATGAACGGCACGTCGAGCAGGCACCGCCGCGCTTGACGTCCGCACGGATGGAGACACTCGTCTCCGGATGAGAGTTTGGATCGACATGACGGCGTCGGCGCACGTGCTCGTGTTCCAGCCGCTGATCGAGATCATGCGCGGGCGGGGCGACGAGGTCGAGATCACCGCGCGCGACTACGCGCAGACGCTGCAGCTGCTCGAGCTGCACGACCTCACCGCCGACGTGGTCGGCCGGCACGGCGGCCGGTCGCGCGTGCAGAAGGCGCGGCAGATGACCCACCGGCTTGGCGCGCTGAAGCAGTGGGCGAAGGGCCGCGACTTCGACGTCGCGCTCGCGCACGGCTCGCACGAGCTGACGATGACGGCGCGCCGGCTCGGCATCCCGAGCTCGACCACCTTCGACTACGAGTTCGCGACGCTCCAGCACCAGCTCGGCTGCCGCGCGGCGACGAAGGTCGTCGTGCCCGAGTCGATCCCGCCCGACCGGCTGCGGAAGTACGGGGCGAAGCCGCCGAAGCTCCTCCAGTACCCGGGACTGAAGGAGGAGTACTACCTCTCCGACTTCGAGCCGGACCGGTCGCTGCTCGACCGCTTCGGCGTCGACCCGGCGCGGGTGCTCGTCGTCCTGCGGCCGCCGCCGGACGTGTCGCTCTACCACCGGCACTCGAATCCGCTCTTCCCGATGACGCTCGAGCACCTCGGCCGCCTGGAGGACGTGCACGCGTTCGTCCTCCCGCGAACCGAGGAGCAGCGGGAGTACGTGCGCGGGCTGGCGCTGCCGTCGGTGATCCTGCCGGAGGAGGCCGTCGACGCCCAGAGCCTCATCGCCCTCGCCGACGTCGTCGTCTCGGCCGGAGGGACGATGAACCGCGAGGCCGCCGCTCTCGGCGTCCCCGTCTACACGACCTACGGCGGCCGGCTCGGCGGCGTCGACGAGGAGCTGATCCGCGAAGGGCGGCTCAAGCCGCTCAGCGACCCGCGCGCGCTCGACCTGCGCAAGCGCGGAAGCGGTCCGGCCGGCGACCGCGTCCGGCGCGACCCGCACCTGATGCTGGACCTCCTGCTCAGCGCAATGCGCTAGCGGCCGCGACCAGGGCGTCGCGGGCCTTGAACGCCAGCGCGCCGCCGACGCTGACGCGCTGGGCGCCGGCGTCGAACGAGCTCTGGACGGTCAGGTCGCCCCAGAGCAGCACGTTCACCGGCTTCGAGACCGCCTCGCAGACCGCACGCACCTGCTCCGGCGTGCGCAGGCCGGGCGCATAGAGGCAGTCCGCGCCCGCCTCCTCGTACGCCTGCAGCCGGACGATCGTGTCGTCGAGGTCGTCGATGCCGTGGATGTGGTTCTCGGCGCGACCGACGAGCACGAACGGATGCGGCAGCGCGCGTGCAGCGTCGACCGCGACGCGCAGTCTGGCCACCGCCTCCTCGAGCGGATAGATCGCCGCGCCGTCCCAGTCCTCGATCGACGCCCCGACGGCGCCCGCCTCCGCGACGCGCCCGATCGCCTCGTGGTGGTTCTCGAGATCGACGGCGAGCGGCACCGACGTCGCCGCCGCGACCGCACGCACGTGCTCGACCACCTCGTCGACCGTCGCCTGCCCGTCGCGCTTGCCGATCGCCCACGCGAACCCCGAGCTCGTCGTCGTCAGCGCCGGGAAGCCGAGCTTCTCGAGCTCGAGCGCCGAGCCGACGTCCCATGGATTCGGGATCACGAAGGGTTCGCCCCGGTGGAGCTCGACGAACCGCTCGCCTTTCTCACGCAGCGATGACACGGAGGACCTCCTCGCCGTACCGCTCGAGCTTTGCAGGTCCGACCCCGCTCACGGAAGCGAGCTCGGCGAGCGTGGCCGGCCGGCGGCTCGCGATCTCCTCGAGCGTCGCGTTCGAGAAGACGACGTAGGCCGGCACCTCGTCCTCCTTCGAGCGCTCGAGCCGCCACGCCTTGAGCGCGTCGAAGACGGGACCGCCTTCGGCAGACCGGCTGGGCGCGATCGGTTTGCTCCCCAGTTCCCGCAGGAACCGCGACGGCTTGCCCTGCCAGGAGAGGAAGAGATGGCGGCGGGCGCGGGTGATGCCGACGTAGAGCAGCCGCCGCTCCTCCTCGACGTCCGCACGCTTGTACGGCAGCTCGCCTTCGTCGACGCGCGGGATGAACACCGCGTCGAACTCGAGACCCTTCGCGCGGTGCAGCGTCAGCAGGTGGACGCCGCGGCCGGCGCTCGCCCCGAACCGTTGCCGCAGCGACGACGCGAACTCGTCGAGCGTGCCGTCGAACGTCTCGGCAAGGCGCACGAGCCGCGCGAGGTCGGCCTGCCGCGTCGCCTCGCGGTCGCCGAGCTTCTCCGGCGGCGACTCGAGCCAGCCTTCGGCCACGGCAAGTCGCCGCACGACCTCGCCGACCGGCCCGCTCTCCCGCGGCAGCACGCGCAACAGCCGTCGCGCCGCATCCCGGTCGAGCAGCGACGCGCCCTGGAAGGGCATCCCGGCCTCGTGGAACAGCTCTTCGTAGTCGACCGCGCGCGCGTTCGTCCGCACGAGCACCGCGACCTCCTCCAGCGGCACGTCGAGCGAGCGGATGCGCGCGACGACGTCGAGCGCGGGTGCGACCTCGACCGCCGGGCCGTCCGGCAGCGCCGTCCGCAGCTTCGGCGCCAGCTTGTTCGCGAGCTCGACGACCTGCGGTGTCGAGCGATAGCTCTGCTCGAGCCGGATCAC
>JBEQUF010000123.1:0-8878 GCA_040349295.1 Actinomycetota bacterium
GAGAGCAGCAGGCCGCCCTCGACGTCGGCGCGGAGCGCGGCGATCACCTGTGCGAGCGCCGCGTCGTCGGTCTGCTCCTCGAGGATCGCGAGACCGCCGACGACGTTCAGGCCCGCTTCGATCATCGTCGCGAACTGACGCGAGAAGATCTGGAGCGACTTCGCCTTGACCGGCGCGCCGCCGAGATTGATCGAGGTCTGCCCGAGGTTCGAGCTCTCGCTCATCTCCTGCAGCGTGCGCGCGAGGAGCCCCTTGACCCGGAGCTGCTCGCGTGCCGCCCCGACGTCGGCGGCGGCGATGACGCCGCCCGTCTCGAGGCCTTGCGCGTTGATCGCGGTGTAGGCGAACGACGCCATTGCGCTGCTTAGTTGCCGGGCGTGGTCGTGGTCGTGACCGGCGTGGTCGTGACCGGCGTCGTCGTCGACGGCGTCGTCGACGGCGTCGCGGCCGCCGTGCCCTGCGGGTAGAGGATCAGCGTGTACTTCGTCCCGGTCGCGGTGTTCACGAGCGTCACCGGCGTCCCGACGGTCAGCGTGACCGACGCCGCGCCGCTCGCGTAGGAGCCGCCGACGACCGTAACCTTCGCCGTCGTCTTCGTCAGCGACAGCAGCTGGAACATGGGGTTCGTCGCGGGGAACGTGCCGCCGACGTTGACCGTCTCCTGCGTGCCGTTGACCGAGAGCACGGCCGACGTCGGGGTGGCCGCGGGCGGCGTCGGCGGCGCAGGCGTCTTGCCCGGCGTCTTCGGATTCGTCTTCGGCTTGCTCGAGGTCGACGCGGTGGTCTTCGTCGCGGAGCTCGAGCCGTTGGCGAACGGATCCTTGCCGGCGAACTTGTCGAATGTCCGCATCTGACCGACGTCGAGCGTCGGCGTCACCGCGGAGACGAGGTCGTCGGCGCCGGTGGTCGGCGCGCCGGCGGAGGCATCGGGCGTCCCGGTCGCGAGCGTCGGCGCGGCGAGCGACGTCGAGTCCGTCGGCGTGACGGCGGGCGTCGTGGTCGGCGTCGTCACGGACGTCGTGTCGGCTGCGACCGGCTGCGACCCGCCGCTCTGCAGGCCCATCATCGTCTTGACGGCATAGCCCATCGCGAGCACGAGGACCACGCTGAGGCCGATCGCCATCTTCTTCTGCTTCGCGGCCTTTTCCTTGGCCATGTCGGCGCCACTCTTGCGTGCCACGTGTCCTCGATCCTTTCTAGTTCGCGGGCGACGACGTCGTGTCGGTCGCGGTCGTGTCGGTGCTCGTGGTGTCCGTCGACGGGGCGACGGCGGTCGTGTCGGTTGCTGCCGGGGCGTTCCCGCTCCACTGGAACGCGGAGATCGAGAAGTTGGCCGTGTGCACGGTCGACGTGGCGTCGCCGGTGATCGCGATCGCGCCCACCGAGTAGAGCCGCCCTGCCGTCTGGAGCGCACCGTCGCGCACACCGACGAGCGTGCGCAGGCGGTACAGGTAGTCCGTGAGGCTGTAGAAGTCGCCCTTCGCGACGAGGCTGACGGGCACGAGGCTGTACAGGCCGCTCGGGTCGGGCGTCGGCGCGCTCGGGGCGATCGAGTCGAGGGTCACGCCGGACTCCTTCGCGAGCAGGTTGAGCTCGAGCAGCAGGTCGGGCGTGTCGGTGGAGGACGGCATCGCCTTCGCCAGCGAGTAGAGGTCGGCCGTCCGGATGTCCGGCTGCTTCTCCTGGACGGCGGGCGTCACGGGCGCAACCGGCTTGCTGGCCTCGACGATCTGGGCCTCCGTCGCGGCGGTCGAGCCGGCGATCTGCTTCGCCTGTGCGCGCTGGGGCCCGATGAGCATGAACCAGCCGAGCAGCAGCACGAGCAGGTCGCCCGCGACGATCGCGGCGACGGCCGCCCTGCGGTTGGCGCGCAGCGCGTTCACGAGCTCGACCCGTCCGAGGTCGTGGTGGCAGTCGTGTCCGTCGGCGTCGTCGGGACGGCCGGCGGCGCGGCGGCGGGCGGCGCCACGGCACCCTTGATGCTGGCGTTGATCGAGAACGTCACACCACTGGTATCGGCAGAGGAGTTCTGAAGCGTGACATCCATGAAGTCCGGGATGAGCATCAGCCGGGACATGAAGCGGGCAACCCCGTCATGGGAGTAGGCCGAGCCGTTGATCGTCAGCGTCCCGGGCGTTCCCGTCGTCGCCCCGACTCCCGGCGCGGCCGGCGCGCCGAGCTGCAGCGACGTGATCGAGATGTCGCTCGGGAGGACGAGCGAGAACTCGCGCATGATCCGGTCCCAGTCGATCCGCTGCGAGAGCGCCGCCTTGACGGCGTCGAGGCGCGGCTGCTCGTCGGCGCTCACGGCCGGCTGCGGGATGATCGGGATCGTCTTCACCTGCTTCGTCGGCTTCGGAATCGGCTGCCGGTGGAGCGAGAGCTGGGCGAGCTGACGGCGCGCTGCGTCGAGCTTCGACTGCTCGTGCGTCACCTTCGAGTGGACGTTCATGAAGCCGAAGGCGAGCGCGAGCAGCACGACGGCGCCGACCGACGCGCCGACGACGACCGCCGGATCCTCGTTCCGGATGCTCTTGCGCGACCCGGCGTCGCGCGGGAGGAGGTTGACTGCGCGCATCTAGTCCTCGATCCCCAGACCGATCGCGACGGCCATCGAGCCGACCTGCTCGGGCACGGCGACGCGCTTGCTGACGACGACGCGGCCGAGCGGATCGCCGACGCGCACCGGGACGCCGATCAGGCGCTGGAGCTCCTGTGCGAGACCGGGCAGCTCCGCCGTTCCGCCGGAGAGGACGATCTCGCCGATGCCCAGGCTTCCGGGCTGGTTCTGGTAGAACTGGAGCGAGGACACGAGCTCCCGCGCGAACGCCTGAACCTGCCTGCGGATCGTGTCGACAGCGAGCGCCGTCTGCTCCGCGCTGAACCCTTCGGGCACGACCGAGTTGTCGAGCGAGAGGCTGCGCTTCAGCGCCTCGACCTCGGACGGCGTCGACTCGAATGCGCGGGCGAGCGCGACGTTGAACTGCCAGCCGCCCCACTCGAGCACGCGCGTGAACTCGCAGATGCGGCCGTCGCTGACGGCGAACGTCGAGCGGTCGTGCCCGACCGACACCGCGACGAGCGCCGACTGGCCCCGGTCGGAAGGCGGCGACATCGCGCGCAGGAGCGCGAACGCCTCGAGATCGATGCCCGCGAGTGAGATGCCCGCGGTCCGGCACGCGTCGACGTAGCGTTCGACGAGCTCGCGATGCGCGACTACGAGCAGCACGCGCTTCACGGGCTGGCCTTCGTCGTCGACGCTCTCGCCGAGCACGCGATAGTCGAGCACCGCCTCGTCGAGCGGGATCGGCAGCGCCTCCTGGGCGCGGAATTGGACGGCGTTCGCGAGCTGCTTCTCCTCTTCGACGCCGGCGATCTCGACGATCCGGACGCCGATGCGGTTGCTCGAGAGGCCGAGGCGGACGCCCTTCTTCGGCAGCTTGTGACGCTCGAAGAACGACTTCAGGGCGGCGCCGAGCGCGTCCGGGTCGCGCAGCTCGCCGCCGACGACGACGCCGGGGGTCAGGGCCTCGCGCGCGACGCGCTCGAGCTGGACGGAGCCGTTGTTCGACACGCACGCGACGGCGATCTGCGACGCGCCCACCTTGAGGCCGACGAGCTTCTTTGCACTGTGGCCGCCGCCGCGCGACGGCAGCGAGAGCGACGGGAGCGAGAGCGAGAGCTGCTTCTTCAGGAACGACGACTTCTCCGCGACGGGCAGCACGTCGGTCGGCGCGTCGACGGCGGCGGCCGGCGCAGGCTTCTTGCGGCCGAGCTCGCGCTTCCAGAACGGGACCGAGTCGGACGACGGCGCCTTCGGTGCCTTCTCCTTCTTCCCGAGCGACAGCTCCTTCTTCCAGAACGGCGTCGAGGAGGCTGCGGCCTCCTTCGGCTGCTTCGGCTGCTTCTTGCCGCCGATCTCCTTCTTCCAGAAGGGGACCTTCGGCTCGGGCAGCGGCGGCAGCTCCGCGGAGGGCACGGGAGGATGGACGACGACCGGGTCGACCGCCGGGGCAGGCTCGGGCGGCAGCTCCGGACCGGCGACCCAGGGATCGGGTGCGACCGCAGCAGCAGCAACCGGCGCGACAGGCTCCGGGGCTACCGGTGCGGGAGCAGGCTCGACCGGTGCAGGCTCGACCGGTGCAGGCTCGACCGCTGCAGGTTCGACCGGGGTCGAGGTGTCGAGGATCTCGACCGCGTGCGTCTCCGCGGCGACGGGCAGCTCGACGGCGATCGGCGCTTCGGGAGCGGGCGGCTCGGCGACGGGCGCTTCGACGACGGGCACGTCGACGACAGGCTCCGGCTCGGCGGGCGGCATGGCGGCGACGACAGCCTCGGCGATCGCAGTCGGCGGTGCGACGGCCGGCGCGGGCACGGCCTCGTAGCCGGGGTCGATCGCCTGCGCAGCCTCGCGCATCAGGCGCTCGAGCTCGGTCTCCTTCTTGCCCTTGCCGAGCGAGACGTTCTTCTTCCAGATAGACGTCGACTCCGCGTCGGCCGCGGGCGCGGTCTGCTCCTTCGGCTTGCGCGAGAACGAGATCTCCTTCTTGAGGAACGACGTCGACTCCGCTGCGGGCTGCTTCGGCTCCTTCGGCTTGCGCGAGAACGAGATCTCCTTCTTCAGGAACGACGTCGACTCCGCTGCGGGCTGCTTCGGCTCCTTCGGCTTGCGCGAGAACGAGATCTCCTTCTTCAGGAGCGACGTCGACTCGGCAACCGGCTTCGGCTCCTTCGACGCCTTCGGCTTCCGCGAAAACGAGATCTCCTTCTTCAGGAGCGACGTCGACTCGGCAACCGGCTTCGCCGCCTTCGGCTCCTTCGGCTTCCGCGAGAACGAGATCTCCTTCTTCAGCACCGACGTCGACTCGGCGGCCGGCTTCGCCGCCTTCGGCTCCTTCGGCGCCTTCGGCTTCCGCGAGAACGAGATCTCCTTCTTCAGGAACGACGTCGAAGGCTCCGGCGCGGCGGCAGCGGCGGCAGCCTCAGGCTCCGCCTGCAGCTCCTTCGGGTTGCGCGAGAACGAGATCTCCTTCTTCCAGAACGAGTCGCTCATGCTCAGCTCCCCGCCATGCGAAGCGAGGGCACGGGCTCAGGCTGATACACGGGGGGCGGCGGCGCCACGGGCGCTGCCGGCTGCGGCATCGGCGCGGAGGAATGGGACGACTGCTGCAGCGCCTGTTCGACGTCGAGACCCGACCGCTCGAGCATGCCGCGCAGCTCGCCCGGGCGGCTCGAGCGCTCGAGCGCGACGGAGACGTCGACGACGCGCCGAAGCGCGAGGTCGGCGAGCGCCTGCTCCATCGTCTGCATGCCGCGTGCAGTGTTGGTCTGCATCACGGAATAGACCTGTTCGATCTTCGCCTGGCGCACGAGGTTCCGGACGGCGTCGTCGGGCAGGAGGATCTCGAGCGCAGCGACGCGGCCGTGGCCGTCCGCAGTCGGGAGCAGAGCCTGCGTCACGACCGCCTGCAGCGAGTTGGCGATCATGATCCGCACCTGCTCCTGCTGGGCCGGCGGGAAGACGTCGATGATGCGGTCGATCGTCGACGGCGCGCTCTGCGTGTGCAGCGTGCCGAACACGAGGTGACCGGTCTCGGCTGCGGTGAGCGCCGTCGAGATGGTCTCGAGGTCGCGCATCTCGCCGACGAGGATGATGTCCGGGTCCTGGCGCAGCGCTGCCTTCAGCGCCTCGCCGAAGCTGCGAGCGTCGGGGCCGATCTCGCGCTGGTTGACGATGCACTTCTTGTGACGGTGCACGAACTCGATCGGATCCTCGACCGTGAGGATGTGCTCCGACCGCGTCCGGTTGATCTCGTCGATGATCGCGGCGAGCGTCGTCGACTTACCCGAGCCGGTCGGCCCGGTGACGAGGACGAGACCGCGCGGATACTCGGCGAGCTGGTGCAGCGTCGCCGGCAGCGCGAGCTCCTCGAGCGTCTTGATCTCCTGCGGGATGAGACGGAAAGCCGCGCCGACCGCCTCGCGCTGGAAGTAGACGTTCACACGGAAGCGGGCGAGGCCGGGGATCGCATACGCGAAGTCGAGCTGGCGGTTGAGCTCGAACACCTTCTGCTGCTCGCTCGAGAGGATGCGATAGAGCAGCGCACGCGTGTCGTCGGCCGTGAGGTTCTCGAACCCCTCGGCGCGCACGATGTGCCCGCGCAGACGGAACGCCGGAGGGCTCGCGACCGTGATGTGCAGGTCCGAGGCACCCATGGCGACCATCTGCTCGAGCAGGTCGTCGATCGACGTCAGCGTCTCCATCGTCACTCGGACGAGCTATCGGCATGGCGCGGCGGCGGCTTGAGCACGTGAAAGCTCGCCCGAAGCGGGCGATACGAATCCCTCAAATGGGGCTACCTCGTCCGAGGATCCCGAGCCGATGAGAGGCAGGCCAATCCGCCATCCGCCATCCACACCGTGGAAGGAGATTCATTCCAATGATCGACCGCATGAAGACGCGCCTTAGCTCCGAGCAGGGTTTCACCCTGATCGAGCTCCTGGTCGTCATCATCATCCTCGGCATCCTGCTCGCGATCGCAGTGCCGTCGTACCTGAGCTTCAAGGATCGCGCGAACAAGTCGGCCGCCGCGGCGAACGTCCGTGCCGTGCTGCCGGACATCGAGTCGTACAACGCGGACAACGTCCCGGGCGGCGCTGACGACCCGGACACGAGCACCGCGGACTCCGGTTACACCGGCATGACGCTCTCGATCCTCAAGACGAAGTACGACCAGGCGTTCCCGCCGAGCGTCTGGGTCAACACGGCCGCGAACGACACGGGTGCCGTTGCGCTCCCGACCGGCGTCACCGCCGTCGCAGCCGCCGCGACGAACTACTGCGTCATCGCGCAGAACGGCAACTGGTTCGCGTGGAAGCTCGGCCCTGGCGGCATCATCAAGACGTCGAGCACCGCCAGCGACGTCTGCCAGTCGTAACGCAAGCCAGCACGACACCGCGAGGGGGCGCCACGGCGCCCCCTCGCTCTCTTCTCACCTAAAGCGCCCTCTCCCGGATACCGATACCGACACCGTGAGCCCCCGCCGCCTCACCCACTGGATTCGCCGTCGCCTCGAGGTCACCGACGAGGCCGGCTTCACGCTCATCGAGCTGACGATCGTCCTGCTGATCCTGGGCATCCTGATGACGATCGCGCTCCCGAGCTACCTCGCCTTCAAGGACCGCGCGAACAAGACGACCGCGAAGTCGAACGTCGCGCAGCTCTACAAGGCGGCCGCCGCGTACCGGGTGGACAACTTCCCGAAGAGCCAGAACGACCCCGACGCGAGCACGTCGACGACCGACACCGGCTACCAGGGCATCTCGCTGGGCAGCCTGGCGACGAAGTACGACGCGTCGATCTCGACCGTCGTCGGCGCGCCGTTCGTCATCGACCCCGCGAGCTTCGTCATCACGGACGACACCGCGCAGATCTGCCTCACGTCCGTCTCCGGCCGCTGGACGGCCGCCGTCGGCTCGAACGGCCAGATCACGGTCGGCACGAACTTCACCCCGGGCTCGTGCCAGGCGAGCTAGCGGAGCTGCGGCCGTGAACCTCACGCTCAGCCCGCAGATCAAGATCCTCGCCCTCGTGGGCGTGCTCGCCATCGTCGGCCTGCTGGCGAGCATGACGCTGCTCGGGCACTCGTCCTCCCCGTCCGCCGACAGCACGCCGGTCCGCACGACGCCGCGCGTGACGACCGCCGTGACGCCGCCGAAGTCGACGACGCCGAGCAAGCCGCACGCGACGACGACCACGCCGGCGAAGACCGCGACGAAGCACCACGCCGCGACGACGCACAAGGCGCACGCCGCGACCAAGACACACGTCGCGCAGGGCTACAAGGTCTACGCGACGCTGCCGAGCGCGCTGCAGTGGCAGCTGTCGCAGCACGGCGTCGTCGTCGTCAGCACCTACGACCCGAACGCCGACGTCGACAAGATCTCCGCCAACGAGGCGTTCGCCGGCGCGACCGACGCGAAGGCGGGCTTCCTGCTCGTCAGCGTCCTCGACAACAGCGTCGCCGGCAAGCTGACGGCGCTGCTCCCCGGCGGCGGCCTGCTCCCCGACCCGGGCGTGCTCGTCTACAAGGCGCCGGGCAACATCATCTACCGGTTCGACGGCTTCGTCGACCGCGACACCGTCGAGCAGGCCGCGGTGAACGCGATGGCCGGTCAGGTCGGCGTGGCGTCGAGCACCGATTCGACCACGACCACCACGACGCCGACCCCGTGAGCAGCATCGCGCCGGAGACGACGGGCCGCGAGCTCTTCGTCCGCCACGCGAAGCGCGACGGGCGCAGCGTGACGATCCTCCGGGCGGTCGACTACGGCTCGTCGTGCGTCGTCGAGGCCGAGGTCTACCCGATCGGCTCGCAGGACGTCGTGCACGCGGGCCCATACACGTTCGGCGACGCCGCGCAGGCGACGGCGTTCGTCACCGAAGCGGTCGAGAGCCTGATGTATCTCGGCTGCGACGTCTACGACCGGTAGAGGTCGTACACGACCTCACGGTCGGTGAGGCGCGCGCCGAGACGAGGAACACCCAGCGTCGTCCGGAGGTCAGGATTCGTCCGGCTCGACGCCGGAATCCTCGCATTCCGCGCAGATCCAGCCCTCCCCGTCCGGCAGCATCGTCACGCCGCAGCGGGGGCAGATCGGGGGCTGCTCCTCGTCCACCCCGTCAGTATTAATGTGCGACCTCGTGAACATCGTCGTCGCCAGCCTGAAGGGCGGGGTCGGCAAGTCGACCACCGCCGTCTACCTCGCCGCGATCGCGGCCGAGCGGGGCCACGAGCCGGTCGTCGTCGTCGACGCCGATCGCCAGGCCTCGTCCGCCGTCTGGCTCGAGGAGCGCCCGATCGACGGTGTCGAGGTG
>JBEQUF010000127.1:0-5152 GCA_040349295.1 Actinomycetota bacterium
CTTCCCGTGGCGGACGACGATCGACAACGTCGCCTATGGCCTCGAGATGCAGGGCGTCAAGAAGGCCGAGCGGCTGCGGATCGCCCGTGAGTACCTCGACCTCGTCGGCCTGTCCGCCTTCGAGCGCCAGTTCCCCGGCCAGCTCTCGGGCGGCATGCGGCAGCGCGTCGGCATTGCCAGGGCGCTCGCCATCTCTCCCAAGCTGCTCCTCATGGACTAGCCGTTCGGCTCGCTCGACGCGCTGACGCGCGAGAACCTCCAGATCTTCCTGCAGCAGATCTGCGCCGACAAGCAGCTGACGACGCTGTTCGTGACGCACTCGATCGACGAGGCGATCTTCCTCTCCGATCGGATCATCGTCATGGGCGTTCCCGGCCGCGTGATCGGCGAGTTCAAGGTCGAGCTGCCCCGACCGCGCCACGAGTTCGACTGGCGGGCGACCCCGGAGTACACCGAGATGCGTGCGGAGATCTGGAGCATGCTCCAGAACGACGCGCCGAGCCACGCCGCGATCGAGGCTGCGTGACCGAGCCCGCGCAGGTCGCACGCGTCCCGGCCCATGCCGCGCGCCGGCCGGCCGGGCTCGGGTGGCTTCGGTCGAAGTGGACGCTCCAGGTGCTGTCGCTCGTCGTCGGCGTCGGGATCTGGCAGCTCTACGGCCACCACAGCCCCGGCGTCGCGTCGTACCCGTCGCAGGTCGTGCACAGCGCCCTGCACGGTCACGCGCGCGAGATCACGAGCGCGTTCGAGGAGACGCTGTCGAGCTTCCTGCTCGGCTTCGCCATCTGCACCGTGATCGGGATCCCGGTCGGGCTGCTGATGGCACGCTCGCGCCTCGTCGAGCTGATCCTGCGCCCCTACGTCTCGATCCTCTACGCGACGCCGATCGTCGTCTTCATCCCGCTGCTCATCGTCTACCTCGGTGTCACCTTCAAGCTCCGTCTGATCTCGGCGGTGCTCGTCGGCGTCTTCCCGATCGTGCTGAACACCTACATCGGTGCGCAGCAGGTCGAGAACGACCTGCTCGACGCCGGCAAGGCCTTCGTCGGCAAGGAGCTGCAGCTGCTGCGGACGATCATCATCCCCGGCTCGCTGCCGTACATCTTCGCCGGGCTCCGGATCGGCTTCGCGCACGCGATGGTCGCGACGATCGTGTCGGAGATGGAGGGCTCGGTGGCGGGCGTGGGCGGCCTCGTCGACCGGTACGGCCAGAACCTCGAGCTCGCGCCGATGTGGGTCCTGATCGTCGTGCTCGGCGTCTTCGCCGTCCTCGGCTCCAGCCTGCTGCGGGCGGCCGAACGATGGTCGAGCCAGCCGTGGGATCGCCGGACGCGCCATGCCAAGGCGGGGGCAGCGTCGTGAGTGCGGTTCCGCAGTCGGGCGAGTACGCGGAGCGCCGCGTGCGCGCGCCGTTCCTCTACCGTCGCGGCGGCGTCTGGACCGTGCGCGTCGTCACGCTCGCAGTCCTCCTCGGCACGTGGGAGATCTACGCCCGGCACCAGCCACGCGCGCTCAACGCGCCGCCGAGCGCGATCGCGAAGGCCTTCTGGGACCTGCTCCAGCACGCGGCGATCTACAACAACCTCTGGAGCAGCATGCAGGCGCTGCTCCTCGGCTTCCTCCTATCGTTCGCGATCGGCATCCCGGTCGGGATCCTCATGGGGCGCTGGAAGTCGGTCGAGTGGGTGCTCGACCCGTACGTCTCGTTCTTCTACGGCCTGCCGCACGTCGTCTTCATCCCCGCGATGGTGGTCTGGTTCGGTTTCGAGCTGAAGTTTCGGCTCCTCTACGTGCTCGTGTCAGCGATCTGGCCGTTCATCATCAACGTGATGGCCGGCGTGCGGGCGATCGACGACGAGCTGCTCATGACGGCGAAGGGATTCTGCGCGACCGAGCGCCAGACGCTGCGGACGGTGGTCGTCCCGGCGATCATTCCGTTCGTCGTCGCCGCCGTGCGCCAGGCGCTCGCGCTCTGCTGGGTCGCCGCCGTCGTCTCCGAGATCCTCTCGACGCAGACCGGCATCGGCGGCATGCTGACCCATTTCGGCACCGAGTTCCGTACCGCGTACATGTTCGTCCCGGTGATCATCATCTCCGTGATCGCGGTGATCATCCAGGGGGTGGCGGCGCAGCTGCAGACGCGGCTCGCGCCATGGAGTGACGGCAACGCCGGCGGTGCCGGGGGGAGGCAGATCTGATGCAGTACTCCGACCTGCGCGACTGGATCGCGGCCGTCGACGGGCTCGGAGAGCTCCGTACCGTCACCGGCGTCGACCGCGATGCGGATATCGGCGAGATCTCCGAGATGCTCATCCACACACTCGGGGCGCCCACAGTCCTGTTCGACGAGATCGCCGGCTTCGAGCCGGGGCAGCGCATCCTCGTCAACGGCAACGCGACGCGCAGCCGCCTTGCGCTGACGCTCGGCCTACCGACCGACATCGAACGCCGGCCGCTCATGGACGAGTTCCTCCGGCTCACGGAGAGCACGCGTGCGGTTGCGCCCGAGGTCGTCGACGACGCACCGCTGTTCGAGAACGTCCGCCGCGGCGACGAAGTCGACCTGAGCTGGTTCCCGACACCGCTATGGCACGAGGACGACGGCGGTCGCTACATCGGCACCGGCTGCGCGATCGTCACGCGCGATCCCGACGACGGATGGCTCAACCTCGGCTGCTACCGCGTGATGATCCACGACGACAAGAACGTCGGGGTGTACATCTCGCCGGGCAAGCACGGTCGACAGATGCGAGACAAGTACTTCGATCGGAAGGAGCCGTGTCCGGTCGCGGTCATCTGCGGCATGGACCCGCTCATCTTCGCCGCATCGACGATCGAGGTCCCGTTCGGCGTCTCGGAGTACGAATGGGCCGGGGCGATCCGAGGCGAGCCGTACACGGTGGTCAACCTCCCGATCACCGGCCTGCCCGTCCCGGCATCCTCGGAGATCGTTCTCGAGGGATACATCCACTGGGACAAGATGCTTCCGGAAGGGCCGTTCGGCGAGTGGACCGGCTACTACGGGAAGCTTCAGCCGGCCGAGCCCGTGCTCGAGGTCGAGGGGCTGTACTACCGCAACGACCCGATCATGCTCGGCGTCCCGCCGAACAAGCCGCCCGCGTACGACCCGTACCTGTACCGCGAGTACCTCCGGGCCGCGATCCTGCTGCGGGAGCTCAAGGGGACGGGCATCCCGGGGATCGTCGATCTCAACTGCTTCGCCGTCGGCGGAACCCGCCTCTTCAACGTCGTCTCGATCGAGCAACGGTATGCCGGCCACGCTCGGCAGACGCTGCACGCGCTCGCATCGTGCAATGCGTCGTCGTACATGGGGCGGGTCGTCGCCGTCGTGGACGAGGACGTGGACGTGACGGATCTCGAGGACGTGATGTGGGCGATCCTCACGCGTATGGACCCAGTGAACGATTGCGACATCCGCACGCGGATGACGTCCGGTCCGCTCGATCCGGCGATCCATCCGGATGACAAGCGATACAACTCGCGTCTCCTGATCGATGCGTGCCGGCCGTACGAGTGGAAGGACAGGTTCGCGAAGCCGCTTGGACCCGATGCGGAGACGAAGGCGCGCACACGCAAGAAGTGGGGTCAGCTGCTGGATCGCCCGGCGTCCGTGCTCGGCGACTAGTGCGGCCTCGGCGCAGTCTCCTTCGCGACCGCAATTTCCGGCTCTACCTCCTCTCGGTCGTCACCCGCGTCCTGCCGACGCAGATGATGGCCGTGGCAGTCGGTTGGCAGGTCTACGCCATCCACCGCCACCCGTTCGACATCGGGCTCGTCGGGCTCGCAGAGTTTGTCCCGCTGCCGCTGCTCGCGCTGCCGACGGGCCAGCTGGCCGACCGCGTCTCACGACGCTTCGTCGTGCTCCTGGCACTGATCGTCGGTGTCGTGAACGCCGTCCTGCTGCTCGTCGTGACGGTTGATGACCTCCATCGCGTCCGGCTGTTCGTGGCGCTCGGCGTCTTGACCGGTATCACGAATGCCTTCGGGACGCCGTCGGCGCGAGCGATGGCGCCGGAGCTCGTCGCGCGCGAGGACGTGCCGGCGGCGATGGCGTTGCGCACGACGGCCAATCAGGTTGGGATCGTCGTCGGTCCCGCCGTCGGCGGCCTGCTGCTCGCCGTCAGCGCCGCATCGGTGTACGCCGCTGCGACCGTCATGTTCGTGATCGGTCTCTGGTGCACGGCCGCGATCGTCGTCGCGCGCCCCGCCCGAGGGAAACCGGCACCCGGGCTGGCGCACCTGCTCGGGGGCGTGCGATTCCTTCGCCGTTCGAGGCTCGTCTTCGGCGCCGTGCTGCTCGACCTCTTCGCCGTGCTGTTCGGCGGCGCGGTCGCGCTGCTGCCGGCCTTCGCCCGCGACATCCTCCATGTCGGCCCGATCGGGCTCGGCATCCTTCGCAGCGCGCCCGCAGTCGGTGCGCTCGCCGCGGGCGCCTGGCTTGCGCGTCGCCCGACGACGGCGAACGCAGGCCCGCGGCTCTTGGGGGTCGTCGCGCTGTTCGGCGCCGCGACGATCGTCTTCGGTCTCTCGCGCTGGTTCGCGGTCTCACTGCTCGCGCTCGCCGTCACCGGGCTTGCCGACATGCTCAGCGTCAACATCCGTTCGACCACCGTGGCGCTCGCAACGCCCGACGAGCTCCGTGGGCGCGTGAACGCCGTCGAGATGGTCTTCATCAGCGCGTCCAACCAGCTCGGCGCGTTCGAGTCGGGCGCTGCGGCGGCACTGCTCGGCATCGTCCCCTCGGTCGTCGTCGGCGGCGCGGTCACGATCGGCGTCGCAGCGCTCTGGTCGCGGCTCTTCCCGTCCCTCGCACGCCTCGACCGCCTCGACACGCTGCACCCCGAGGCCGTCGCCCTCTGACAAGGAGCATCCCATGGCCCAAGACCTCCAACTGACGATCGGCATCAGCGACTACGACCACGTTCGCGATCTGCGCGACGGCCGAGTCGAGACGCCGGGCGTCGACCTCCGCTTCTTCGCCATGCCGATCCCGCAGCTCTTCGGCCGCTTCACGACCTATCGCGAGTGGGACATCTCGGAGTTCGGCATGGGGAAGTACGTCGCGCTGAAGTCGCAGGGCGATGACTCGATCACGGCGATCCCGGTGTTCCCGTCGCGGACATACCGCCAC
>JBEQUF010000131.1:0-14303 GCA_040349295.1 Actinomycetota bacterium
TTCGTCTCGGTGCTGCCCGGCTTGGTCACGAGGTAGCCCTGGTCGTCGTGGTCGAGCCAGTCGACGAAGAGCTTCGTGTTCGGGTCGTGGCCGATCGCGACGAAGACGCCGTCGACCTTCTGCTCCCACGTGCGTCCGTCCTGCGTGTCGCGCAGCACGACGCCCTCGACCTTCCCTTCGCCCTTGATCTCCTCGATCACGGCGTTCGTCAGGAACTCGATCTTCTCGTGGTTGCGGGCGCGGTCGAGCATGATCGGCGAGGCGCGGAACTCGTCGCGCCGGTGCACGACCGTCACCTTCGTCGCGAAGCGGGTGAGGAACGTCGCCTCCTCCATCGCGGTGTCGCCGCCACCGACGACGATCAGCTCCTTGTCCTTGAAGAAGGCGCCGTCGCAGGTCGCGCACGCGGAGACGCCGCGACCCTGGTAGGTCTGCTCGCCGTCCAGGCCGAGCCAGCGCGCGCTGGCGCCGGTGGCGATGATCACGGCGTTCGCGCGGTACTCCTCGCGGTCGACGACGACGCGATACGGCCGCGACGAGAAGTCGACCTCGGTCACGTCGTCGGTGACGAACTCGGTGCCGAAGCGCTCCGCCTGGCGGCGGAAGTCGGCCATCATCTCCGGGCCCATGACGCCCGTCGGATAGCCGGGGTAGTTCTCGACGTCGCTCGTGATCATCAGCTGGCCGCCCCAGTTGAAGCCTTCGATCACGAGCGGTTCGAGGTTGGCGCGCGCTGCGTACAGCGCTGCGGTGTAGCCGGCGGGGCCGCCGCCGATGATGATCAGGTTCCGGACGTCGCTCATATAGGTCACAAGTGTATGAACGACGACGGTCGTCGGAACGTTCCCGATGACTAAGAACCCGGGCGGCAGGCAAGGACAGGGACGTGGCCGGGACGATGACCTGGGAGCAGCTCCGGGAGCTGGCCGCTTTCCGGGCCGAGAAGGGCTGTGCCCTCAGTCTCTACGTCGATCTCGACCCACGCGATCTGCCCACCCCGCCGGACGTCGAGACGAAGGTGCACTCCGTCCTCGACGCCGCGGAGCGGCAGCTGGACGAGCGCAAGTCGCAGATGGCACGAGACCGCCGCGAGGGCGTCAAGGACGACCTCCGGCGCGTCGCCGGCTGGTTCGACGACGAGTTCGACCGGCAAGGCGTGCGCGGCGTGGCGCTGTTCGCCGCGGCGCTCGACAACTTCTGGTCGGTCGTGACCGTGCCCGAGCCCGTCGTGGACGACGTGCACATCGGGCAGGAGCTCTACCTCGCACCGCTCGCGCGACTCGCCGGCGGCCGCGCCGACGGGCTCGTCGCGTTCGTCGGCCGCGAGCGCGGTCAGGTCTGGCGGCTGCGCAACGGGCAGCTGCACGACCTCGCCGACCGGACGACGGAGGCCCCGAATCAGCATTCGCAGGGCGGCTGGTCGCAGGCGCGCTACGAGCGCTCGGTCGAGCACGCCGTCGGCCAGCATCTCCGCGACGTCGCCGACACGCTCGACGGCTGCGTCCGCAAGCTGCGCAGCACGCGCGTCGTGCTGATCGGCACCGAGGAGATCCGCGGCGACTTCGAGTCCGTCCTGTCGAACGAGGTGCTCGGCTCGCTCGCCGGCTGGACGTCGGCGGAGGCGCATGCCGACACGCCGCAGGTGCTCGAAGCCGCAAAGCCCGTGCTCGACGAGTGGTGGGCGGCGCGGGAGGGGGAGCTGCTCGACCGCTGGCGTCAGGAGGCCGCGACGAGCGGCCGGGCGACGAGCGGCTGGCAGCACACGCTCGAGGCGGCGTCCGACGGCCGCGTTGAGCTGCTGCTCGTGCAGGACGGCGTCGACAAGCGCGCGTACCAGTGTCCGCAGTGCGGCCGCTCGCAGATGACCGACGGCGCGTGCCCGCTCGACGGCACCGCGATGGAGGAGCGCGACGGCGGCCTCGACCTGGCCCTCCACCAGACGCTCGCCCACGGCGGCACCGTGCACGTCGTCAGCGACCGCGACGACCTCGGTCCCGTCGGCGGCCTCGGGGCGTTGCTGCGCTTCTAGGTAGGCCGCAAACCGATTGCGGGGCAATCGGTTTGCAGGTTCAGTCGTTCTCGGCCAGCCAGGCTTTCGCGAGCTTCTTCGGCGCGCGGGAGAGCCACGCTTCGATCACGGCGTCGCGCACCTCGGCCTTCTTCAGCTTGCGCAGGTCTGCGATGTGGACGAGCACGGCGGGGTAGCCGTTCCAGTGCGGCGTCGTGAAGAAGACGCCGCGCGGGTCGGCGAGCAGCAGCTCCTTCGACTCCCTGCCGTCGGTGCGGAAGACGAAGACGTCGTCGAACGGGGCGTCCTTGCGCGGCTCGCGGTGCCAGCAGAACACCTTGCCGTCGACGAGGAACGACGGCCGGCCCTCGTCGTCGCTCCCCTTCGTCACCTCGGGCAGCGACAGCGCGATCGTCTCGACGTCCTTCAGCGTCGCCATGTGCGACGGATCGATAGCACGGCGCCGGCGCCCAGGGCGAATGCGATCGTCAGCAGGACGACGCCGATCCCGACGATCGTGCCGGTCCGCGAGTCGGGCATGCCGCCCGTCAGGACGCGCACGATCAGCCAGGCGCCCCAGGCGGCGAGCACGAGGGCGAGGAGCCCGAGCAGCGTTCCGCCGAGGCCGCGCATCGTGGCCGGGATCGTCTCGGTCAGGCCGCGTCGCGGGCGACCGGCAGCTCGAGCGTCTGCGGCGGCTGCGCGGCGATCTCGATCGGCTCGAGCTCGGGCAGCTCCTTCTTCGGCGCGATCCCGTGCTCGGTGAACTTCCGTGCGCTCGGCAGCACCCGTCGCTCGAACGAGCCGATCGTCTTGTTGTACTCGGCGACGGCGCCGTCGAGCCGGTCGCCGAGGCGGACGAAGTGCTCGCTCATCGTCGTCAGCCGCTCGTACAGCTCGCGGCCGAGCTCGGCGACCTTCTGCGCGCTGTCGGCGACCTTCGCGTCGTTCCAGATGCACGCGATCGTGCGCAGGAGCGTGATCAGCATCATCGGGCTGACGAGGATGACGCGCTGCCCGCCGGCCAGCTCGAGCAGCGACGGGTCGCGTTCGACCGCGGTGCGGAAGAAGCCCTCGCCCGGCAGGAACATCAGCACGTAGTCGGGGGAGTCGCCGGCGAACTGCTCCCAGTAAGCCTTCTCGCTCAGCTGCTTCGCGTGCGTGCGCACCTGCCGGACGTAGTCGGCGAGATACGGCTCGCGGGCCGATTCCGGCACGGCTGCCGCGTCCTGCAGGGGCTTCAGCGGCGTCTTCGCGTCGATGACGATCTTGCGCCCGCCGGGGAGCCGCACGACCATGTCCGGCCGCAGCGAGCCGACGGTCACCTGCTCGTCGAAGTCGCAGTAGGCGAGCATGCCCGCCGTCTCGACGGCGTTCCGCAGCGCCATCTGACCCCAGGCGCCGCGCACCTCGGACGAGCGCAGCGCGGTGGAGAGGGTGGCCGCCTCGGCACGGATCCGCTCGTTGCTCTGCACGAGCGTCTCGACGCTCTTCTGCAGCGCGCCGTAGTCCTGTCGGCGCGACTGCTCGAGCAGGTGCACCTCGGTGCTCATCTTCTTCAGGCCCTCCTCGATCGGCCGCACCTTGCCGGAGGCGAGCTCGAGGAACGTCTCGTTGTTCTTCCGCAGCGCGTCGGCCGCGAGCGCGTCGAACTTCGCGGCGAACTCCTGCTCGGTCTTCTGGAGCAGCGCCACCTTCTCGTCGGCCCTGGCGCGCTCGTGCTCGAGCTCGACGGCGATCGCGGCGCTCTGCCCGCGCCAGTAGAGCCAGGCGAGGAGGCCGCCGAGGGCGAGGCCGAGGACGAGTCCGGCGAGCAGGAGCATGGCCGACGAACGCTAGAGCGGGCATCGGACGGCGGTCCAGGCCCAGGCGATCGGGACCAAAGAAAATGCCGCCTCCGACGAACCCGTGAGTCCATCGGTGGCGGCACGCAGGAGACTACGGGCCGACCCGGCGGGGGTCAAGCAGAAAAAAGCCGCTATTTGCGGCCGGCTACTGGAGGGCGTCGATCGCGGCCTCGGTCTGCGCGAGCGTCGGCACGCTGCCGCCGGGGCTGATGTTCTTCTCGCTCGACGCCGTCTTGCCGACGAAGATCGTCGGCGTGCCGGTGACGTTCCGGGTCGTCGCGAGCGAGCCGACGTCGGAGGCGGCCTGCTTCACGGCCGAGGTGTTCTTGTCCGCCCAGAGCTTCGGCACGTTCAGGCCGTCGACGCTCGCGGCCGCCTGGGCGACCATCGCGTCGTTCAGCCAGCCCGTGTTCTCGGTCTTCTGGTTGAGGTAGAGCACCTCGGCGAAGTTCCAGGCCTTGTTCTGGTTCGCGGCGGCGAGCATCGCCCGCTGCCCGCGGAACGAGTCGGTGCCGATGAACGCCCACGGCTCGACCTTGACGCGCAGCTTGCCGGTCCGCACGTACTTCCGGATGATCGTCGGCATCACCGTCGTCTCGTAGTTCTGGCAGTACGGGCACTGCAGGTCGATGAAGATCGTCATCTGCGCGGGTGCGAACGCCGAGCCGAGGTACAGGCCCTTCTGCGGGATGCCCTTGAACTCCGCCTCGACGTCGGAGCAGCCGGGGAGGCCGCTCGTGGCGCAGTTGCCGACCGTCGGCGTCCCGGTCGGCAGCTTGCCGCCGCTCCCCGAACCGCCGGTGAAGACGAGGATCAGCACGACGACGATCGCGACGACCGCGACCGCGCCGCCGGCGATCGCGAGCACCTTCGGGTCCGCCTGGCGGCGTGCGGTCGAGCCCTTCGACCGGACGGGCGGCGGCGCCGCCGCTGCGACGCGGCGCGCCTGCTTGCTCTTCTTGCCGCTAGGCATCGGCGGGAAGCGTAGCCACGGTCTCTTCCTGGCCGGCAACGGCCAGGGCTAAGAATCCGATGAGCAGGACGAAGGCGGTCAACGCGAGGGTCGGGATCGTCATGTAGCCGAAGTAGTCGATCCACTTGACGGCGCAGCCGGCGCCACCGATCTCGCAGGCGCTCGGCGTCGCGACGACGTGGTTCTCGATCAGGATGTGGTAGATCGAGACGCCGCTGCCGACGACCGGGAAGACGAAGAGGTAGCGCGCGGCGCGGTTGTCGCCGTGCCAGGCAAGGAAGAGCAGCAGGATCGAGAGCGGATACATGCAGATCCGCTGGAACCAGCACATCTCGCACGGGACGAAGCCGGCGACCTGCGAGAGGAAGAGGCTGCCGCCCGTCGCGATCGCCGCGACGACGAACCCGGCCCAGCGCTCGTACCCCCAGAGGAGCCGCCGCAGCGACTCCCTGGCGACGAGGAACCAGAGGAGGAGGACGACGATCAGCGCCTGCCCGACGAGGCCGAGGACTGCGAGAGCCGTGACGACGCTATGCGTCATGCCGATTGGAGGCTACCGTGATGGCTGGATGAGAAGCGCATTGGCCGTCGTCTTCTTCGCGCTCGTGCTCGCACCGGTTTCCTCGGCGGCGGCGCCGCGCTGGCCGAACCACTCCTCGACCCTCGGCAACCGGGTCGACGCGCTCGGCCTGCACGCCCTGCCGAGCGAGGGCGCGGCCGAGCACATCCACGCCCATCTCGACGTCTACGTGGACGGGCAGAGGGTGACCGTGCCGGCGCTCGTCGGCATCGACGTGCCCGACCAGTTCATCACCGAGCTGCACACCCACGACACGACCGGGATCATCCACATCGAGTCGCCGGACGTGCGGCCGTTCACGCTCGGCCAGTTCTTCGGCGAGTGGAACGAGCCGCTGAGCGCGAAGCGGCTCGGCAGCGTTTCGGGCGCCGTGCACTGGTGGGTGAACGGGAAGGCGAGGACCGGCGACCCCGCGAAGCTCGTCCTGAAGGCCCACGCGGAGATCGCGCTCGCCGTCGGGGCGCTGCCGAAGCGCGTCCCGGCGTCGTATCGCTTCCCGTTCGGCTACTAACGTTCCGTCTGCCGGGATGGCGGAACTGGTCAGACGCGCCCGACTTAAAATCGGGTGACTTCGGTCGTGCGGGTTCGAGTCCCGCTCCCGGCACTCCCCGATTCGGCGTAGCCAAAGTTCACCCTTCCGGGGCAGTCCGGACGGGTACCGTGCCTGGTGGGATTCGGGGAACTCTGCGGCAACGTGGAGGCCTGCCAGGGAAGCTCGCCGCTACTCCCCAGGCACGAATCCTTTCGCGCACGGCCCGGCTCTCCGCCGGGCCGTTGCCTTTCCGGGCCGACTATCCTCTCGGCTTCCGACGGGGCGTTGTGGAATCGCTGCTCGACATCGCGACCGACCTCGAGACGCGCGACGCGCGCGTCGCGGTCGAGCTGGTGCGCGTCGACACCGAGCAGGCGGACGTCGACGAGATCCGCACGCACGCCGAGGCAGCCGCTGCCTTCCTCGCCGCGCTGCCGGCCGCGATCCGCGGGCACGCCCGCGACGAGCAGCAGGCGGAGGAGGACCGCGCGACGGCGGAGCATGCCCTCCGCGCCGACGAGCTCGAGGAGGCCGAGGCCGCCCGCCTGCGGGAGCGCCTGCGCGACGCGGCGGAGCGGGCCGAGCGCGCCCGCGGCCACCAGGCGGCGCTCGAGCTGGAGGGCGCCGACCGGCGGGACGAGGCGGCAGCGCTCGCGCGCCGCGCCGGCGTCGTCGGTCTCGACGCGGTCCTCGCCTGGGCCTCACAGCGGCGCGGGGAGCTCGTCCTCGAGCGCTCCGGCCTCGCCCGGGAGCGGGAGGCGATCGTCCGGGAGGCCAGCGAATTGCTGGGATCGGTGACCGGCGACGCCATGACCGCCACCGCCGTGGCCGGCCTTCGCGCCCGCCTCGAACGCGCGCTTCCCTAGACTCTGCGGGCCGTGGCGCACGTCGAGGCACCCCAGGCTCCGCTCGAGTGGGACTCGCACCTCTTCCTGATGGCGCGGGCCCAGTACGAGCAGGCGCTGCCGTACGCCGACATCCCCCAGGACGTCGCCGAGCGGCTGGCCTTCCCCGAGCGCGCGCTGATCGTCGCCATCCCGCTCCGGAAGGACGACGGCACGGTCGAGATGTACGCGGGCTACCGGGTGCAGCACTCGAGCGTGCTCGGGCCGACGAAGGGCGGCATCCGCTACGACCCCGAGGTCTCGCTCGGCGAATGCGCGGCGCTCGCGTCGTGGATGACCTGGAAGTGCGCGCTCCTCCGCCTGCCGTACGGCGGCGCGAAGGGCGGCGTCCGCTGCAACCCGCGCGCGCTCTCGCAGCGCGAGCTCGAGCGGATGACGCGCCGGTTCACGCAGGAGCTCGTCCGCGAGATCGGGCCGGACACCGACATCCCGGCGCCGGACATCGCGACGAACGAGCAGACGATGGCCTGGATGATGGACACCTACTCGATGCTGAAGGGCCACGCGGTGCCGGAGGTCGTCACCGGCAAGCCGATCTCCGTCGGCGGCTCGATCTACCGGCGCGAGGCGACCGGCGCGGGCGTCGTCATGACCGCCGAGCGTGCGTGCGAGCGGCTCGACATGCCGCTGTCCCGCCAGCGCTGCGTCGTGCAGGGCTTCGGCAACGTCGGCGGCGTCGCCGCGGCGGAGCTGTACGACAAGGGCGCGACCGTGATCGCCGTCTCCGACATCTCCGGCGGCGTCTACGCGCCGGACGGCCTGCCGATCCCGGAGCTGCACGCATACGTCGCCGAGCACGGGTCGCTCGAGGGCTACGTCGAGGGCGTGCAGCGCGTCACGAACGAGGAGCTGCTCGAGCTGCCGTGCGACGTGCTGTTCGTCGCGGCGCGCGAGGACCAGCTGCTCGCCGAGAACGCGCCGCGCGTGCACGCCCGGCTGATCGTCGAGGGCGCGAACGGCCCGACGACCCTCGAGGCGGACGCGATCTTCGCCGAGCGCGGCATCCCCGTCGTCCCCGACATCCTCGCGAACGCCGGCGGCGTCACCGTCTCGTACTTCGAGTGGGTGCAGGATCTCGGCCGGCTGTTCTGGGACCGCGACGAGATCCGCGCGCGGCTCGCCGACAAGATGATGGACGCGTTCGACCGCGTCTGGGCCGTCTCCGAGGAGAAGCACATCACGATGCGGCAGTCGGCGATGGTGGCCGCGATCCGCGAGGTCGCGGGCGCGCTCGAGGCGCGCGGGATCTACACGTGAGCAACGTCCGCGACGCGATGGTGCCCGAGCCGACGATGCTGTCGGTGTCCGCGAGCGCCGTCGAGGCCGGACGCTGTCTCGAGAACGAGGACGTCCGCGCGGTGTTCGTCGTCGAGGACGACGGCTCGCTCGTCGGCGTGCTGACGAGGAAGACGCTCGTCCGTGAGGTCGTCGCCGCCGGGCGCGACCCGCGCGAGGTGCAGCTGCGCGAGATCGCGGAGCCGCCGCTCTACACGCTCGACGCGTCGCTGACGCTCGACGACGGCTTCAAGCAGCTCGAGGAGCACGATCTCGAGCGCGTGCCGGTCGTCGAGGGGTCGCGCCTCGTCGGCGTGATCTCGCGCGCCGTCGTGCAGCGGCGGCTCGCCGAAGACGAGCCGCCGGAGCTCGACCCCGATCCCGGCTCGCTCGTCCTCTAGCGCGGCTCGAAGACGACGACGGGGATCTCGCGGTTCGCGGTCTCCTCGTACTCGGCGAACTGCGGGAACAGCTCTTTCTGCTTCGACCAGATCCGCTCGCGCTCCTCGCCGTCCGCGATCCGGGCATGCACCGGCCGGGTCTCGGTGCCGATCTCGATCGACGTGTCGGGATGGGCGACGAGGTTGTGGAACCAGTCGGGATTCGTCGTCGCGCCGGCCTTCGACGCGAAGACGGCGACGGTGTCGCCGTCGAGCTGCTGGTAGACGAGCGGGTTGACCCGCTCCGTGCCGGTCTTCGCGCCGGTGTGGTGGACGAGCACGATCGGCCAGCCCTTCATCTGCCCGTCGACGATCTGTCCGTTGTTGGCGCGGAACTCCTCGATGACTGCTGCATTCCAATCGGTCATGCCATCAGGTCTAGCAGCAGGTGAAGGCTCCAGGCGGCACTTCGCCCTCGGGCGTCGCGGGCAGCTCGGCGGCGACGTACGCGATTCCGTCGAGGATGTCGTGCTCGCTCACCTCGATCTCTCCGAGCGCGTAGCGGTCGAGGATCGCGGCGAGGATCGCGGCGCCGGCGACGATCACCGGCGCGCGCTCGGGCTCCATCGACGGCAGCGCGCGCCGCTCGTCGACGGTCAGCGAGGCGAGGCGGTCGCGCTGCTCGTGCGCGGCTGCGCGCGTCAGCCGGTGCCCGTGCACGCGGTCGCGGTCGTACTGCTCGAGGCCGAGGTCGAGTGCTGCGAGCGTCGTCACGGTGCCGGCGACGCCGATCGCGCGCTGCGGTTGCAGGTCGGGCAGGAGCTCGCGGGTGGCGGCGTCGATCGCCGCGACGTCCTCGGCGAACCGCTCCGTGAAGCGGACGGAGCCGGCGTCGATGCTCGTGTGGAAGTCGTCGAGCACGAGCTCGGTCGAGCCGCCGCCGAGGTCGGCGACGAGCGTGCCCGCGCCGGGCGCGACGCCGCGCTTCGTCAGCGCCGCCTCCTCGTCGCCCGTCGCGACGTGCGTCGCGAACCCGTACGACCACTCGATCTCGCCGAGGAACGCCTCGCCGTTCTCGGCGTCGCGGATCGCGCTCGTGCCGACGGCGAGCACGCGCTCGGCGCCGAGGTGCTCCGCGATGCGCCGGTAGTCGCTGAGCGCGTTGCGCACGCGTGCGATCGGCACGGGGAGGAGGCGCCTGCGCGCGTCGACGCCTTCGCCGAGGCGGGTGATGCGCGTCTCGCGGTGCAGCTCGTCGAGCGCGCCGTCGCCGACGTCCGCGACGAGCAGGCGGGTCGTGTTCGTTCCGAGATCGACGGCGGCGACGCGCATGGCAGGCTGGGATTGTGCCCGTCCTGCTCGCACTCGGCTCCTCGCTCGTGTGGGGCGTCGCCGACTTCCTCGGCGGCTTCAACACGCGACGGGCGCCGCTGATGGCCGTGACGGTGCTCTCGCAGGCGGCGGGGTTCGCCGCGCTCTGCGTCTGGCTCGCCGCGCGCGGCTTCCACCTCGGCGGCGCGTCGTTCGCGCTCGGCGTGCTCGGCGGCGTCGGCGGCGCGATCGGGCTGTCGGCGTTCTACAAGGCGCTCGCCGTCGGGACGATGAGCATCGTCTCGCCCGTGACGGCGTGCGGCGCCGTCGTCCCGTTCGGGATCGCGCTCGCGCGCGGCGAGCGGCCGTCGGTGTGGGCGGTCGCCGGCGCGCTCGTCGCGCTCGCGGGCGCCGTGCTCGCCTCCGCGGCGGAGAGCCGGGCGACAGGCGACCGCCGCCTCGGCGCGCTGCTCGCGGTCGTCGCGGCAGTCGCGATCGGGCTCTTCGCGTACTTCCTCGGCCTCGGCGGCAAGCACGGCGACCCGTTCGCGTCGCTCTTCGGCGCGCGCGTCGGCTCGCTGTCGCTGCTCGCCGCCGGCGCGCTCGCGCTGCGCGCGCCGCTCGCGCCGTCGCGGGCGCTCCTCTGGCCGGTCGCGCTCGTCGGCCTCCTCGACTCCGGCGCGAACGCGCTCTTCGTGTTCGCCTCGCGGCACGGCTACCTCGCCGTCGTCTCGGTGCTCGGCTCGCTCTATCCCGTCGTGACGGTGCTCGCTGCGCACGTGTTCCTGCACGAACGGCTGACCCGCGTGCAGCGCGGCGGCATCGTGCTCGCGCTCGCCGGGGTCTGCGTCGTCGCCGGCGCGTCGTAGCTACTTGCGCGGGTAGACGGCGGTGACGCGGCCGAGCGAGTCGGCGACCTCGTCGATCGCCGCGCGCAGGATGTTCAGCTGCCGCAGCGCCACCCGCAGCCGCGCCAGCGAGCCCTCGAGCTCGCTCTGGTCGGAGATCCGCTCGACGATCTCGCCGGTGTGGCCGGCGGTGTCGGCGAGATGCGCCAGGCTCTTCGCGAGGTGCCGCCGCGTCCGCTTCAGCTGCCGCCAGCCCTGCAGCGCGCGCACCGTCAGGAAGGCCGCGGCGGCGCACACCGCTGCGAATCCCACGATCAGCGCGCCATAGACCGCCCAATCCACGTCGGCTACAATGCCAGCCGCGACGCGGGGTGGAGCAGCCAGGTAGCTCGCCGGGCTCATAACCCGGAGGTCGCAGGTTCAAATCCTGCCCCCGCTACTTCGAAGGCCCCGGAAACGGGGCCTTTTTGTTTCTTCGCCCGAGATCGGCAGGACGAACGTTTGCCGGAAAGCCCTTCTCGATCCGCGGCCCGCTCTCGCAGCGGATGCGGCCAGGCGGTCGCGGCGGCGACGCGATGAAGTCTTGACCTGAGCGGCTGGTCGTTCGATCCTCCTGTTTGGTGGGGCTCTTCGGTCGGCTCGGGGTGCTGGTCTTGGCGGCGATGTTGATCGTCGCCTTGCCCGTGGGCTCGGGCTCCGCTCAGCGCGCCGCCGACACGACGCCTCCTGTGATGGACGCGCACGGCGACCAGTCGGTCGCGGCGACGGGGCCGCTGTTCTCGAACGTCTCACTGACGGTGACCGCGACGGATCCCGACAACAGCTCGAGTGACCTGACGATCTACTGTTCCTTCGGCGCCTCCGGCATCAGGTTCGCCTCCGGGTCGACGACGACCTCGTTGTCGGTCGGAACCTGGCCTACCAGTTGCTACGCGACGGATCCGGCGAACAACCAGTCGAACACCATCTCGTTCAACATCGTGGTGCAGCCGTTCGTCGACACGACGCCGCCTGTCATCCAGGCCTTCGACGTGAATGCACCGGCGTCGTCCAGAGCCGGAACGACGGTGTACGAAAACGTCCTCGCGACCGATCCGGACAACGACCAGCAGCAGCTCACCGTCACGTGTGTTCCGAGCCTCCTCGGCGGCCTCTTCCCGATCGGCGTCACCAGGGTGACGTGCAACGCGCACGACCCTGCCGGTAACCAGGCTGTCCCGGTGATCGTGACGGTCACGATCACCGACGGGACGACCACTGGAAGCACGAACACGGTCACGACGACGACCACAGTTACGACGACGATCGCCCGGACGACGACGCCGGTCACCGCCACCGTGACGAGCCCAGCGCCACCGGGCTCGACGTCGACCACGACCACGGCCGCCGGCACCACGACGACGCGCCCCACGACTGCGCCGACGATCCGCCAGCTGTCGAACATCGTCGTCGATGCGACGAGCCCGATCGGCGCGGTCGTCCACTTCTCGCCGACGGTGAACGACCCGGGCGGGCACGCGACCACCGACTGCAAGCCGGCGTCGGGGTCGTTGATCGGCCTGCGCGCGAAAGCAGCGACGAACACGGTTACGGTCATCTGCAACGCGAGCGACGGCGGTGGCCTCCTGGCGAAGCCGATGGCGTTCACGATCACCGTGCTCGGTGCGCGCGACCAGCTCCATGCGTTGCGTGAAGCGGTGCTTCGTGCACAGACGCGCTCGCTCGCTGCACAGCTCGCACGAGCCGACGCCGCCATCGCCGACGGACGCACGACCGCCGCACAAGCGGACCTCGCATCGTTCATCAAGGCGGCGCGAAGTAGAAGGCCTGCCTGGATCAAGGCGGCGGCTCGCATCATCGCGCTCCTCGGCTAGCGCCTCGAAGAGCCGCGCGGCGGTCGCGATGGCAATGCCGTTGTGCGTCGCAACGGCGCTGCGCGAGTCGCTCATCCGCTGAGCCTGGTCGGGACGTCGTCGGCGCGCGATTAGAGGGCGGCCCGGCGGGTAGCCGTCCTGCGAAGGCACCGGAGGCCTGCGGGCATGGTCGCGCGCGGGCACAGGAGATCGCATGTCGCTTGCTCTCGCCGCGGTTGCGCGGCACGGCTCGGCGCTCGACGCCCGCGGATTGCAGGGCCTGTCGTTCGCCGCGCACATCCCGCTCGTGTGCATGGCGATCGGCTTTCCCGCGATGGTGGTGTTCGCGGAGTGGCTCGGGCTGCGCGCGGGCGACGAGCTCTACCTGCGGCTCGCCCGCCGCTGGACGCGGGTGATGGCGGCGCTGTTCGCGGTCGGGGTCGTCACGGGGACGATCCTCAGCTTCGAGCTCGGGATGGTGTGGCCGGAGTTCATGTCGCGCTTCTCGAGCGTCTTCGGGCTCGGCTTCGCGATCGAGGGGTTCTCGTTCTTCACGGAGGCGATCTTCATCGGCGTTTATGTGTACGGCTGGGACAGGCTGTCGCCGCGCCTCCATCTGCTCTCCGGGCTGCCGATCGTCGCCGCCGGCGCCGTCGGCTCGTTCATGGTCATCTCGGTCAACGCCTGGATGAACCACCCGTCGGGGTTCGCGCTCGACCACGGGAAGGCGGTCGACGTCCATCCGGTGCGGGCGCTCTTCGCCAACACCTACGTCTGGCACGAGTTCGTGCACATGTACGTGGCCGGCTACATCGTCACCGGCTTCCTCGTCGCCTCCGCCTACGCGTTCGGTGCGCTTCGCGGCCGCTTCGGCCGCTACGAGCGGACGGCGCTCGCGATCCCGCTGACGGTGGCGGCGCTCGCCTCGCCGGTACAGGTCCTCGTCGGCGACTGGGCGGGCCGCGACGTCGCCTCGGCGCAGCCGCTCAAGCTCGCCGCGATGGACGCGCTGCCGCACACCGAGCGCGGCGCGCCCGAGCACATCCTCGGCTGGTGGACGGGCCACGACACGGCGTACAGCCTCGCGATCCCGCACGCGCTCTCGCTGCTCGCCGACCACAGCCTGGATGCGCGCGTCGAGGGGCTCGACGCGGTCCCGCCCGCCGACCGGCCGCCGGTGAACGTCGTCCACTGGGCGTTCCAGGCGATGGTCGGGATCGGGACGGCGCTCGCGCTGCTCGGGCTCGGCTATCTCTGGGTGCGATTCCGCACGCGGTCGCTGCCGCGATCGCGCTGGTTCTACCGCGCCGTCGTGCTGGCCGGCCCCGCGTCGGTCGCTGCCGTGCTCGCCGGCTGGATCACGACCGAGGTGGGACGGCAGCCGTGGACCGTCTACCGGGTGCTGCGGACACCGGCTGCGGCGACGACCGGCGGCTGGGTGCCGTACGGGCTCGTCGTGCTCGCGGCCATCTATCTCGCGCTCGGGCTCGCGGTCGTCTGGCTGCTCCGCCATCTCGCCGGCGCACCGCTCGGCGGCCGCCGCGAGCTCTCCGACGCCGTCCCGCCGGAGGTGCGGCGCGCCGTTGGTTGACATCCCGCTCGCCTTCGCCCTCGTCGGCCTCGTCTTGTACACCGTCCTCGGCGGCGCCGACTTCGGCGCGGGCTTCTGGGAGCTCGCGGCGCGCGGCCCGGGCTCCGACGAGGACCGCCGGCACGCACACCAGGCGATCGGGCCGGTCTGGGAGGCGAACCACGTCTGGCTCGTCTTCGTCCTGACCGTCGTCTGGACGG
>JBEQUF010000170.1:0-6945 GCA_040349295.1 Actinomycetota bacterium
CGCGTTCGCGCGCTCGCCGAGGTCGACGTCGGGCTGGGGGAGTCCCTGCTCGATCAGCATCGCCGCCGCGTCGTCGCCGCCCGCGAAGTCGGTCGCGCGCGCGACGTCGGCGTAGGCCCGGCGGAAGAGCCACGCACCTTCGTGCTCCTCGTGGAAGCCCATGCCGCCGAGCGTGTGCATCGCGCCGAGCAGGATCCGCGGCGCAGCGGCGAGGCCGTGCTCGACCGCGAGCGCGGTCGCGAGCGGGTCGAGGCCGCCGGCGGCGGCGTCCTCGAGCAGCAGCCGGCTGCTCTCGAGATCGACGAGGCCGGTGGCGGACCGATGCGAGACCGCCTGGAAGCGGCCGATCGGCTGGCCGAACTGCTCGCGCGTGCACGCGTGCTCGATCGCGAGCGCATGCGCGAGCCGCGCCGCGCCGAGCGCGCGCGCGACGAGACCGAAGCGGAGCAGGCGGCGGGCCGTGTCGAGCGTCTCGGCGTCGACCTCGACCTCGAGCACCGGCTCGGCGCCGTCCGGCACGCGCGACCAGCCGTACGGCGCCAGAGCGGGAGTCTGCTCGAGCGGCGCGGCGTAGACCCGCGCGGTTCCGGCGTGCTCCGGCAGCACGAGGATGTGTGTCGCGAGATCGCCCGCGTCGACGTGCGCCGGACCGACGACGACCGTCGCGTCAGGCCCGAGATCGCGGCCGCCGAGCACGAGCGCCGCGGCGATCGTGTCGACGAGCGGGATGGGGCAGTTCGCACGGCCGAGCTCGTCGACGATCGGAAGGAGCGCATCGGCCGACTCCACGTCGAGCTCGCCCCAGCCGAGCGTCACCGCCTCCTTCCAGACCGTCGACAGTGCGGTGTCGTCGCGCCCGAGCCTGCTCTCGGAGGGCCAGTGGCGTTCGAGCACGCCCCGCACCGCAGTGCGGAGATCGGTCAGCTCGGAGGCGGCGACGGCCACCTCCCGAGTATTCCATTTCTTGACACGCATATCCACATAGATGCAACAGGCGCGCGGACGGGCTAGGATCGAGGCCGTGGACAGGCCGCTGACGAGCTTCGGTCTCGCCTTCGAGGAGATGGTCGTGCCGCGCCTCCTCGAGCGGCGCGCCGCGGCCGAGGGAGACCGGGAATTCCTTGCCTTCGGCGACGAGCGCTGGACGTTCGGCGAGGTCGACGCGGCCGCCTCGCGGCTCGCGGGCGGGCTCGCCGCCCTCGGCATCGCGCGCGGCGACCGGGTCGGGCTCTTCCTGCCGAACTGCGCCGACTTCGTCAACGCCTACTTCGCGATCGCGAAGCTCGGCGGCGCGAGCGTCCCGATCAACACCGCTTACCGCGGCTACATGCTCGAGTACCTGCTGAACGACACGGCGTGCACGACGATCGTGGCCGACGAGGAGTACCTCGACCGGCTGCAGGACGCGCTGCCGAACCTCGAGCAGCTCGAGCGCGTGATCGTGCGCGGCAGCGTCCCGGCGGGCGTCGATCTCGGCCGGCTCGAGGTGCTCGAGCTCGGCGGCATCGACGGCGAGCCGCTGACGACGGTGCCCGAGGTCCGCTTCGACGACGTCAGCTGCATCATCTACACGTCCGGGACGACCGGCCCCTCGAAGGGCGTGCCGCTGACGCACGGGCACAGCGTGTCGAAGGCGATCGAGGTGATGCGCCTCTGCGAGGTCGGCCCGGAGGACTGCATCTACGCGCCCGTGCCGCTCTTCCACAGCTTCGCGCTGCAGCGCGGCGTCGTGTGCGCGGTCGTCTCCGGCTGCCGCTGCGCGCTGCGCGAGCGGTTCAGCGCCAGCCAGTACTGGGACGACGTCCGCCGCCTGAACGCGACCGTCGGCTTCTGCGTCTTCACGATCCCGCAGATCCTCAAGAAAGCGGAGCCGACCGACCGCGACCGCGACCATCCGCTGCGCAGCCTCTACAACGCGCGCCGCGACCCCGAGTTCGCGGAACGCTTCGGCGTGCGGCTGATCGAGGGCTACGGGATGACCGAGGCCGGCGTCGCGATCTACGTGCGCCCCGGCGAGGACGCGCCGCCCGGCTCGTGCGGCCGCGTCTCCGAGGATTGGGAGGTCAAGCTCGTCGACGACGACGACATCGAGGTGCCGGTCGGCGAGGTGGGGGAGATCGCGATCCGCCCGCTCTACCCGGCGCTGATCATGCCCGGCTACCTGAACAAGCCGGAGGCGACCGTCGCCGTGTGGCGCAACCTCTGGTTCCACACCGGCGACCTCGCGACGCGCGACGAGGACGGCTACTTCTACTTCCGCGACCGCAAGAAGGACGCGATCCGCCGGCGCGGCGAGAACGTGTCGTCGTGGGAGGTCGAGCAGGTGCTGCGCGAGCATCCCGCGGTCGGCGAGGCGGCGGCGATCCCGTACCCGTCGCCGCTCGGCGAGGACGACGTGCGCGTCGTGATGACGGTGAACGAGGGCTTCGAGCTGACGCACGAGGAGCTGCTCGCCTTCTGCCGGGAGCGGCTGCCCGACTTCATGGTTCCGCGCTACCTCGAGTTCCGCGACGAGCTGCCACGGACGCCGACCGGCCGCATCGAGAAGTACCGGCTGCGCGACGAGGGCCTCGGCCCCGACGCGTACGACCGCGGCGATCCACGCGAGCAGAAGTACGCGACGCCCTCGTCGTGAGCCTCCCCCTCAGCCGTCAGGTGCGCCTGCTGCGGGCGCCCGAGGGGCTGCCCGTCCTCGACGACTTCGCGGTCGTCGACGTGGAGGTCGGCGAGCCGCGCGACGGCGAGGCGCTCGTCCGCAACGCGTTCGTCTCGGTCGATCCCTTCATGCGGATGTCGATGAGCAGCGTTCATCCCGTGCTCGGGCGACCGGCGGCCGAGGTCGGCGAGCCGCTGAGCGGCGGCGCCGTCGGCGAGGTCGTCGCCTCGCGCACCGACGCGTTCCGCGAGGGGGACTGGGTCGTCCACCAGGCCGGCTGGCGCGAGCTGTCGACGATCCGCGGCGACGACGACGGCCTGCGGACGATCGACCCGGCCTGCGCGCCGGTCTCGACGGCGCTCGGCGTGCTCGGCATGCCGGGGCTGACGGCGTGGGCCGGGCTGCGCATGTTCGAGCCGCAGGGTGCGGGGCGCACCGTCTACGTCTCGGCCGCCGCGGGAACCGTCGGCAGCATCGCCGCACAGCTCGCGGCACGCGCCGGTGCGACGGTGATCACGAGCGCGGGCTCCGAGCGCAAGCGCGCGTGGCTCGAGTCGCTCGGCATCGGCCCGGTGTTCGACTACCGCGAGGGCGTCCGCGAGTCGCTCGCGCGGCTCGCGCCCGATGGCGTCGACCTCTACTTCGACAACGTCGGCGGCCGGCACCTCGAGGCCGTGATCGACGAGCTCGCCTTCCACGGCCGGGTCGTCGCGTGCGGCGCGATCTCCGTCTACAACGACGTCGAGGCGAGCGCTGGGCCGCGGAACCTCGATCTCCTCTTCACGAAGGAGCTGACGATCCGCGGCGTGCGGAGCAGGGCGCACCGGCACGAGTACCCGGAGTTCCTCGCCGAGGTGGCGCCGCTCGTCGCGTCGGGCGCGCTCCGCTACGAGGAGACGGTCGCGCAGGGGATCGAGCAGGCGCCGGCGGCGTTCATCGGCCTCTTCTCCGGCGAGAACCTCGGCAAGATGCTCGTCGCCGTGGGGCCGTCGTGAGCCTCGAGACGCTCGCCGACCTGGAGGAGATCCGCGTCCTCGAGGCGAGGTACTGCCGGCTCGTCGACAGTGGGTACGAGTCGGCCGGCGACGACCCGGACGCGTTCGCGGCCCTCTTCGCCGAGGACGGCGTGTGGGCGGCTGCGGGCGAGCCGATCGTCGGCCGCGCGGCGATCCGCGAGCGGGCCGAGTCGGGGCGGCGCTTCCGCTTCCATCTCACGGCGAACCCGATCATCGACCTCGACGGCGACCGCGCGACCGGCCGCTGGCATGCGCTCGTCGCGCTCACGGGACGGGACGGCGAGGCGGCGTGGCTCGCCGGCCGCTATGTCAACGAGTTCGTGCGCACCGGCGAGGGCTGGCGCTTCGCGGCGGTGCGCTTCTCGGGCGCGTTCCACGCGCCCTATGCCACCGGCTGGGCTCCGGCTCAGTAGTCGACGCGACGCGTCGCCGCCCAGCCGTCCTCGTACGGCGTGCGGAACGCGAGCCCGAACTGGACGCGCTTGAACTTCCAGCCGTCGGCCGTCTTCTCGTACTCCTCGTCGTACGTGCCCGCGATCCAGACGGCGCGGCCGTCGTGCGAGGTCTGCGGCGACAGCACGTGCCAGCTGCCGGTGGCGCGGCCGCTCGCGACGTCGACCTCGATCTCCCCGTTCGTCACGTAGTGCATGCCGAACGGGCGGAACGACGCGTAGTGGTGCTCGATCGCGGCGCGGCCGACGACGGGCACGCCCTTGCCGCCGGTCCAGACGGCGTCCTCGACGAAGAGCGCGGCGAACTCGGCGGCATCGTCGCCGGCGGCCTCGTAGCCCCGATCGGCCCAGTGGCAGTAGAGCGCCTTCAGGCGCCGGATCTCCTCGATCGCCTCGAGCCGCTCCAGCCGTTCGTCGGCGACCGTCATCTCACCGGCCCGTCCAGACCGGCTTGCGCTTCTCGGCGAACGCGCGCGGCCCCTCGAGGTAGTCCTGCGAGGCGCGGATCTTCGGCTTCACCTCGACGACGTCGCGCGCGATCGCGTCCTCGACCTCGAGCTGCAGCCCGCGCAGCACGGCCTCCTTCGTCAGCCGCACCGCGAGCGGCGCGCACTCGAGGATCTCGTTCGCCCAGCGCTCCGCCGTCTCCATCAGCTGCTCGACCGGGACGACCTCGTTGACGACGCCCAGCCGGTACGCCTCGGCGGCGTCGATGCGCTTGCCGGTGAGGACGAGGCCCATCGTCGCCTTCAGCGGCGCGGTGCGCGCGAGGCGGTGCAGGCCACCGGCGCCGGCGACGAGGCCGACCTTCACCTCGGGCAGCGAGAAGATCGTGTTGTCGGCGGCGATGATCAGGTCGCACGCGAGCGCCGTCTCGAAGCCGCCCGCCACGCAGTAGCCGTGCACCGCGGCGATGATCGGCTTCGAGCACTCGAACTGGCTCGTCATGCCTGCGAACGGCGGCCGCTCGGCGTTCCGCGCCTTCTCGTCGCGCGCCGCGCTCTCCTTCAGGTCGTTGCCGGTCGCAAAGGCGCGCTCGCCGGCGCCGGAGAGGATCGCGATCCAGACGTCGTCGTCGTCGCGGAAGTCCTCCCAGATCTCGCGCAGCTCGAAGTGCATCTTCGTGTTCATCGCGTTCATCACCTCGGGGCGATTGAGCGTGACGTACGCGATGCGGCCCTTCTTCTCGTAGATGACGTGCTCGTAGCTCATTCGCTCCTCCTGAACATGGGCAGTGAGACTTCGTCGCTGAAGGCTTCGAAGGCGACCTCGAGCGGCATGCCGATCTCGAGGTCGTCGTTGTCGACGCCGACCACGTTCGAGATGCAGCGCACACCCTCTTCGAGCTCGACGAGCGCGATGTTGTACGGCACCTCGTCCTCGAAGCCGGGATACGGCTGGTGCATGACCACGAAGCTGTAGAGCGTCGCCTTTCCCGACGCCGCGACCCAGTCGAGGTCGTCGGAGAAGCACGCGTGGCAGCGCGGGTTGATCGGCAGCGAGCCGGAGTGGCTCGTGCCCCACATCGAGTGCCCGCACGCCCCGCAGCGCAGGATCATCAGCTCGCCGCGCTTCGCGCCGTCGAAGAACGGCTGCGACGCCTCGTCGGGGATGGGCACCGGCTTCTTGCTCTCTGTCGTCGCCATGTCGCCTCCTAGCCGGCGTGCTTGCTCATGATCGTGGTCGAGTGGTAGTTCAGGACGCCGCCGTTGCCGCTGACGAGCGCGTGGTCGTTCTTCTCGAGCTGGCGCTCGCCGCCCTGCCCGCGCAGCTGGATGACCGCCTCCGAGACGGGCGTGAAGCCCCACATGTAGAAGCTCGAGAGCTGGCCGCCGCCCGTGTTCGTCGGCAGCGAGCCGCCCGGGCCGAGCTTGCCGTCCTCGACGAACGGGCCGCCCTCGCCCTTCGCGCAGAAGCCGTAGTCCTCGATCGTGCAGAGGACGGTGTACGTGTAGCAGTCGTACAGCTCGAGGAAGTCGACGTCGGCGAGCTCGATGCCCGCCTGGCGCAGCGCCTGCTCGCCCGACGTCTTCGCACCCGTGTCGAGCAGCGGATTGCGGTCGGCCGACTGGTTGTCGCCCGGCGCGATCTGGCCGAAGCCGCGCAGGTAGACGGGCGGCTGCTGCAGCGACTGCGCGCGCTCGACCGAGGTGACGATCACGCAGACGCTCCCGTTCGAGACGAGGCCGCAGTCGAAGAGGTGGAACGGCTCGACCACCCAGCGCGAGGCGTGGTAGTCCTCGAGCGTCATCTCCTTCTTCATCTGCGCGCGCGGGTTCATCAGCGCCCATTTGCGCTGGCCGACCGCGATCGCGCCGAGCTGATCCTGCGTCGTGCCGAACTCGTGCATGTGCCGGCGGGCGCCGAGCGCATAGGACGGGTTGGCGCCGAAGAGTCCGTGCGCCGTGCGGAGGCCGGCCATGCCGACGGCGCCCTTCAGCCGGTTGCCCGCGTAGGCGGCGGAGCTCGACACCTTCTCCTTCAGCGGCGCGTCGGCGAACAGGCACGCCACCGCCTTCGCACGCCCGTGCGAGACGGCGTAGCTCGCGTACTCGAGCATCATCCCGGCCGTCGAGCCGAAGGAGTTCATCACGTTCACGAACGTGAGGTCGCGCAGCCCGAGCGACATCTGGAGCCGCGGCCCGATGTTGTCGAAGCTCGAGTTCGCGTTGACGAGGAGGCCGTCGAGGTCGGACTTCTCGAGCCCGGCGTCGTCGAGCGCGAGCGCGACCGCCTCCGCCGCGAAGTCGACGTTCGTGCGGCCGTAGATCTTGCCCATCTCGGTGATCCCGAGCCCTGCGATCGCGGCCTTCGCCGGCAT
>JBEQUF010000180.1:0-6818 GCA_040349295.1 Actinomycetota bacterium
TTCGTCGTCAATGCGCAGGGACGCCTCCTCAAGCACATCGCCGGCACCCTGACCGTGAACCGCTCGCTCTTCGACTCGGGGCTCGCGGCGGCGCTGAAGCCGTGAAGGCCCTCGCCGTCGTCGTGGCGGCGCTCGTGCTCGCGAGCCCGGCGGCGGCCGCGTGCACGCACCCGAAGACCTCGCTCTCCTTCATGGAGGGGCAGGTCATGTGTCCGACCTGCCACACGACGCTCGACCAGTCGAACGCGCCGGCGGCGCAGCGGATCAAGGCCGAGATCGCCGGGATGATCGCGCAGTGCAAGTCCTCGCAGCAGATCGAGGACGCGCTCGTCGTGAACTTCGGCGCCGGCATCCTCGCCGCGCCGCCGCACAAGGGCTTCGATCTCGTCGCCTGGTGGCTGCCGATCGCGGGGATCCTCGTCGGCGCCGCGCTGATCGGCGCCGGTGTCTGGCGCTGGACGCGCTCGCGCGGCGTCGAGGCGGAGCCGCCGCTCGATCCCGAGCTCGACGCCCGCGTCGACGAGCTGCTCGCGAAGTGGGAGTAAAGGTCCCGGTCGCGTTCCTGGCCGGCTTCGTGTCGGTCGTGACGCCCTGCGTGCTGCCGCTCGTGCCGGGCTATCTCTCGGCGCTCTCGGGCGTCCGGCCGGGGGAGCTCTCGCAGCGGCGGGTCGTGCGCGAGAGCCTGCCGTTCATCGCCGGCTTCACGGTCGTCTTCGTCGTGCTCGGCGCCGGGGCGGCCGCCGTCTCGCACGTCGTCACGGCGAGCGCGCAGTCCGAGATCGCCGGCTTCGTCCTCGTCGTGCTCGGGCTCGCGTTCGTGGGCGCGCTGCCGATGCCGGAGCGCGTCGTCGCGCCGGGGCTCCTCGCGGGCGCGCGGCGGCGCGGCTCGGGTGCGCTGCTCGGCGGCGCGTTCGCCGTCTGCGCGGCGCCGTGCATCGGCACCGTCCTCGCTGCAGTCCTCGTGCTCGCGAGCGACACGGGCGCCGTGCTGAAGGGGGCCGTGCTCCTCGCCGCCTATGCGCTCGGGCTGGGAGCCGCGTTCATCGTCGCCGGCGTCGCGTTCACGCGGGCCATGTCGGCGTTCCGCTGGGCGCGCGACCGGTTCCGGGCGATCGAGATCGTCAGCGGGCTCGTGCTCGTCGCGCTCGGGCTACTCCTGTTCTTCCACCGGGACTGGTGGCTGCACGTCGCGCTCAATCGCGCCCTCGAGGCCGTCGGGCTGACGTCCCCGTAGGTCGCCGCTCTCGAGCAGGACCGCGAGCTGCGCCCGCAGCCGGGCGACGTCGACGCCTCGGTGCGAGGGCTCGAACGCCGCCAGCCGGCGGAGCGCCTTCTCGAGCTGGCGGCCCGTCGCGACCGGCTTCCCGCGCCCGGCCTGGTACCAGGCGACGGCCACGTGCACGAGCCCCTGGTAGAAGTCCCGCTCCTCCGGCGCCGCGGCGCGCCAGGCGAGCTCCAGCTCCTCGTGCGCCTCGAACCATCTTCCGGCACGGAGCAGGGCGATCCCGTGCTTGTAAGCGTCAGCCATGGCCTCTAATCTGCGCGCGATGGCGACGATCCTGCTGTGTGGGGTCGACCTCTTCTTCCGGGGGAAGCTCGAGGCCCTGCTGCCCGAGCACCACTTCATCACGGTCGAGAGCGCCGAGGAGCCGGATCTCGTGATCGTGGACATCGCACGCGTCGACCCGGAGGAGGTCGCCGACACGTACGCGGACGTGCCGATCCTCGGCTACACGAACCACACCGACACGTCCGGCCTGCGCGCGGCGCACGCCGCCGGATTCGATCAGGTCGTTGCAAAGTCGGCGCTCGTCGAGCGGGCGCGCGAGCTCGTCGACGAACTGACTCCGTCCAGCTGATGCGCTGTATAAGGTTGGACGCGTGACGTACATCATCTCCGAGCCCTGCATCGACATCAAAGACAAGTCGTGCGTCGACGTCTGCCCCGTCGACTGCATCCACGAGGCCGACCGGATCCTCGTCATCGACCCCGAGGAGTGCATCGACTGCGGCGCCTGCGAGCCCGAGTGCCCGGTCGAGGCGATCTTCCCGGAGGACGCCCTGCCCGACAAGTGGCAGCCGTTCGTCCGCATCAACTACGCCTACGGCGAAGGTCTGGCAACGGTCAATCCGCTCGTCGAGCAGTACGCGACCGACAACAACGTCCAGAACCAACCGCTCGAGTAATCCGTTACCTCCGTAAAGGAGGTGGGGTCAGTGCCACAACAGGCGTGGTCCAAGAAGCGGGAGCGGCAGTACGACCATATCGAGGAGAGCCTCGAGGAGCGTGGGACGCCGAAGAAGCGGGCGAAGGAGATCGCGGCGCGGACGGTCAACAAGGAGCGCGCCCGCACCGGCGAGGCTCGCGAGTCGTCGAGGCTCTCGCGGACCGACATCTCGTCGGGGCGGCGAGGCGGTCTCCGCTCCGGGACGAACCGGGAGAAGGGCCGCACGAAGGAGCAGCTCTACAACGAGGCCCGCAGCATGGGCATCGAGGGCCGTTCCGGCATGAACAAGGCACAGCTCCAGCGCGCAGTCGACCGTCGCAAGTAGCCGCATAACCTGCGGCTCCGTGGGTACCGTCGGAGACGTGAATCCCACACGGCTCGACCACGTTGCGTACTGGGTGACGAACCGCGACGACGTCGCGGATTTCGTCACGTCCCGGCTCGGGATGCACGTCATCGACCGCACCGACGCGTTCACGCTCGTCGGCTCGAACGCGCGCCGCGGCAAGCTCACGCTCTTCGAGGCCGAAGCGCCTCGCGAGCGCGGCGCGCTGAAGCACGTCGCGCTCCGCGTCTCGAGCCTCGAGGCCGCAGGACTCGACGACACCGCGTTCGAGATCGGCGACGTGCGGCTCGTCGTCGTCGAGGGGCCGACCGACGTCGAGTTCGATCTCGACCACGTCGCGCTCTTCTCGCGCGACCCCGAGGCGACGGCCCGGCAATACCTGACGCTCGGCTTCTCGCCGGCGCCGCCCGGCCCATCCGGCGCGCCGCGTGTCGAGGTCGGCGGCGCCTGGGTCGAGTTCCACGAGGGCGACCCCGGCGACCCGGAGCAGCCGCTGCTCAACCACATCGCCGTGCTCGTCGACTCGGCGGACGAGAGCATCGCCTCCGCCAATGACAACGGCATCGAGATCGACAACGTCGTCGATGCCGCGAACACGTATGCCGTGTTCGTCTGGGGGCCGGACCGCGTCCGGGTCGAGTACGTCGAGCACAAGCCGACGTTCAGCCTCACCTAGTGCTGATCGCGGGTGCCGGGATGGCCGGGCTCGTGTGCGCCGCGCGCGCCCGCGAGCTCGGCCGTCGGCCGCGCGTCATCGAGAAGGGGACGCGGCCGGGCGGCTCGATGCTCCTGTCGTCGTGTGTCATCTGGCGCCATCGCGACTTCGACGAGTTCCGCGCCGAATGTCCGGGCGGCGACGAGACGTTGCAGCGGCTCGTCTACGACCGGCTCGACGACGCGCTCGCCTGGCTCGTCTCGAAGGGCGCCGAGCCCGTGTGGGACGACACCGAGAATCCGCGCACGACCGGCAAGCGCTTCGACCCGCGTGCGCTGACGGCGCTGCTCGCCGGCGACGTCGAGCTGGAGACGCCGCTGCCCGACGACGTCGACGGGCCGCTCGTCCTCTGCTGCGGCGGCTTCGGCAAGCGTCTCGCGGCCGAGCGGGGGCTGATGCTCCGCGCGAACCCGTGGAGCGACGGCGCAGGGCTCGACTACGCCCTCGCCCGCGGCGGGCGGACGACCGCCGGCATGGACTGGTTCTACGGCCGTGTGATGCCGGCGCCGCCCGCGCGGATCGAGGAGGCGGACTTCGTCCCGCTCGCGCAGCTCTACGGGGCGAAGGCCCGGATTCTCACCGAGGACGGCCGCGACATCACGCCGCCGGCCGTCGCGTGGCACGAGAACGACCTGGCGAACCTCGTCGGGCCGCGCGCCTGGTACGTCGTCGACGAGACGAACGAGCGGATCGAGGCCGCGCGCGCGGCCGGCGCGACCGTCGAGCGGCGCGACGGCGGCCTCGCCGTGCACGTCGGCGCGGCGGTCACGCACACGATCGGCGGTCTCGCCGTCGACGCGAACGCCCGCGTCGCCGGCGTCGACGGCGTCTGGGCGGCCGGCGTCGACGCCGGCGGGGTCGCGACCGGCGGCTACGCGAGCGGGCTCGCGCAGGCGCTCGTGCTCGGGCTCGCCGCCGCGGAGGACGTGTGAAGCGACGGGCTGAACCATCGCCTCAGCGATAGGTCAAGCGGCCACTCGTCCGGCATGATCGGCCGGTGGCCCACCTCCTGAACCTCCTCAGCGCCTGCGTGCTGATCTACGCGGGCGTCACCCGCGGCGCCCTGCTCGTGAGCCGGGCGCTCGCCCGCGTCACTCGCTGAGCAGCGCGTCGACGGCGGCGTAGAGCTCGCCGATCTCGACGAGCCCGAAGCCGACGATCGTCCCGTCCGAGTCGACGAGGATGTTCGTCGGCACGCCGCGCACGCCGAGCAGCCGGGCGTACTCCGCCGTCTCGTCGAGGAGGATCGTCCCCTTGACGCCCCACATCTCGCAGAAGCGCTCCACCTCGGGGCGGGGGTCGGTGCCCTCGTACACGTCGATGAGGATGATCTCGAGACCCGACCGGGTCCCATCGCCGTGGCGCAGCTCTTCGAGGAAGGGCGCTTCGGCGTTGCAGGGGCCTCACCAGCTGGCGAAGAAGTTGATCAGGTACTTCTGCTCGGCCCACTCGACGCTCGAGCGCAGCTCGCCCGTGTGCAGGTCGGGCAGCAGGAACGGCGGCAGCTTCTGGCCGAGCAGCGGATGCGGCGGCTCGGCCGGCCGGGTGCGGGGCGGTCCCGCGAGCAGGTCGTCGAGGATCGTCAGCGTCCCGGTGCCGGCGTTCGCCACGTAGACGCGGCGGCCGTCGACGGCGATCCCGCCCGGGCCCTCGCCGACGGGGAAGTGCGACCACTGGATCCCGTCGGCTGCGCCGACGACGCTGAGCGTGCCGGCGCCGCGGTTCGAGACGTAGATGCGGTCGTTGCCCGGCGCGACGGTCAGGCCGACCGGTGCGCGGCCGACCTGGAGCTCCTCGGTGACGGTGAAGTCGTCGAGCGAGACGCGGCTCAGGGTGCCGGCGAGCGAGTTGACGATGAACGCGTCGCCCAGCTCCGGCACGACGCCCACGGCGCAGGCGCCGCTGCCGACGTCGACGCGGCCGACCGGCTGCCACGTCTTCGTGTCGACGAACGTGGCGGACGCGGCGATGAAGTTGACGCAGACGACGAGATCGCGCGTCGGGTCGAACGCGATCGCGCCGGCGCCGACCTCGGCCTCGACCGTCGCGATCGTCTCGAGCGTGTCGAGGTCGATGACGCTCATCGACGAGCCGAGGGAGTTGCCGCAGTAGATGCGGCGCGCCGCGTGGTCGGCGGTCAGTCCGGACGGGTAGAGGCCGACGTCGATCGTCGCGACGAGGTCGAGCGTCTCGGCGTCGACGACGGAGACCGTGTCGGAGTGCGCGTCGGCGGTGAAGATCCGGTCGGTCTGCGGGTCGTACGCGAGGTCGATCGGCTCCTCGCCCGTCCGCACCTCCGCGATCTTCTCGTTCGTCTCGAGGTCGACGACCGCGACGAAGTCGGCGCGCGAGCACGCGACGTATGCGCGGCCGCGGCGCACGTCGACCTGGACACCCTCGGGATCGAGCCCGACCGGCACCTCCGCGATCACCCGGCACGGCGCCACCGCGTCGATCCGGCAGGCCGCGCCGACCGGGAAGTCCTCGATCTCCATCGCGCGACTTTAGCCCGGAGGCGGTGAGGATCCCATGAGAGTCGTGCGCTTCTGGAGGCGTCAGGAACGAGTGAGATAGGCGCACTGGCGACGGTCGCCGGGGAGCGGCGAGGGCGCGATCTTCGTGACGTTGAAGACCGTGCCGTCCTGCTCGACCTCGGCTCCGACCGCTGGCACGTCGCCGTCGGCCTCGCGGAGCTCGTAGCCCGTCGTCTTCCAGACGAAGAGAAGGTGTCCGTCCGCCATCCGCGCGGCAGCTTACTCCCGGGTGGGGTCGAGCGGGACGACGAGCTGCATCCGCGTGCCCGTGTCCTCCTGGTCGACGCTCAGCTCGGCGTCGAGGCCGCGCGCGCGCTCTTCGAGCGCCTCGATCGAGCGCTTGCGCCGTTCGCTCGGCGCGTCGTCGACGATCTCGACGCTCAACGCTCGATGGGGCGCCGTGCCGATGCGCACCGTGAAGGTGTTCGGGGGGCCGCGCCGGATGGCGCCTTCGAGCGCCTCGCGGACGATCTGGTACAGCGCCGCCTGCTCGCGCTCGCCGAGCGCATCCGCGGCGGAGACGTCGAGCTCGACCTGGATCGCATGCTCGATTCCCTTGTCCTGCGCGAGCGCGGTGACGGCGCTCGAGAAGCCGTGGTCGCGCAGCACGACGGGCTCGAGGTTGAAGGAGAGGTCGCGCAGCTCGCCGATCGTCGTCCGCGTGCGGTCGAGCGCGCGCGCGAGGATCTCGTCGGCGCGATCGGTCTCGCCGCGCCGGACGAAGTCGAGCGCGGCGTCGAGCAGCAGCGCGACGCCGGCGATGTCCCGGAAGTTGACCCGGAGCGTCTCGTCGCTCTCGAAGGACTCGACGAGCAGCGGCCGCAGGTCGGCGAGAAGCGACGCCTCCGCCACGCGAGCCGCCCGATTCGCCGAGCGAACCGAGGCATACGTCGTGAACGCCAGGGCCAGCGTCCCGCCCGCAGTCGCGAGCGCCGAGATTGTTGCCCAGTCCGCCATGCGTTATACGATCCCAAAACCGGGTTTGAGTGCAAACG
>JBEQUF010000187.1:0-5019 GCA_040349295.1 Actinomycetota bacterium
ACGCCAGCATCGAGAAGAACACCGAGCGCCGGCCCAAGCGCCTCTACACGGAGGAGGGCGACGGCGAGCGCCTCGTGCTCTTCGAGGGCGAGACCGAGCGCGACGAGGCGGACTTCGTGACGTCGCGGATCGACGAGGGCCTGCGGGGCGGCAACCTGTCGCCCCGCGACGTCGCCGTCTTCTACCGGACGAACGCGCAGTCGCGCGTGCTCGAAGACGTGATGGTGCGGCAGGGCATCTCCTACCAAGTCGTCGGCGGCCCGCGCTTCTACGAGCGCGCGGAGATCAAGGACCTCGTCGCCTACCTGCAGGTGATCGACAACCCGTACGACGCGATCTCGCTGCTGCGCATCGCGAACCGGCCGCGGCGCGGGATCGGCGACTCGACGCTCGCGAAGCTGATGTCCTTCGCCGACGACGCCGAGATGTCGCTGTGGGAGGCGATGGACCGCTGCGAGGCGGCCGGCGTCGGCACCGCGCCGGCGAAGGCGGTCGCGAGCTTCCGCACGACCGTGCTCTCGCTGATGAGCGCCGCCGAGGAGCTGAACGTCGCCGAGCTGATCGAGGCGGTGCTCGACCGCACCGGCTACCTCGAGTCGCTGGAGGCCGAGCGGACGATCGAGGCACAGGGACGGATCGAGAACCTCCAGGAGCTCGTCGCGCTCGCGCGCGAATGGCTGGAGGCGGCGACGGAGCCGTCGCTCTCGAGCTTCCTGCAGGAGGTCTCGCTCTACTCCGACCAGGACGCGATCCGCGGCGACGGCTCGCTCGTGACGCTGATGACGCTGCACAACGCGAAGGGCCTCGAGTTCCGCGCCGTCTACCTGATCGGCATGGAGGAGGGGATCTTCCCGCACTCGCGCTCGATCGAGGAGCAGGGGATCGAGGAGGAGCGGCGCCTCGCCTACGTCGGCATGACGCGCGCGATGGAGCGGCTGACGCTGCTGCACGCGAGCTCGCGGATGCTCTACGGCGGCCGCTCGTACAACCTGCCGTCGCGCTTCCTCGACGAGCTGCCGGCCCGGAATGTCGAGCGCGACCGCCTCAAGCCGGCGAGCTGGTCGGGGTACGGCTCGCCGCGGCCGAGCCAGGTTGCGCCGCAGGCGAATGTCCCGTCGCTCTCGACCGGCGACTCCGTGCGCCACAGCACGCTCGGCGAGGGCGTCGTCACGCGCATCGAGGCGGGCGGCGTCGTCACGGTGCGCTTTGCGTCGGATGGGTCCGAGCGTCGCCTGATGCTCGACTACGCGCCGCTCGAGAAGATCTAGCGCGGCGCCGTGCAAACGGTTTGCGGTGCAAACCGTTTGCAGCAGTTCGCGTGAGTAGTTCTCCGTAGGCAACTCCCGCGGTGACCCGGATGGTCGCGGAAGCCCTTCTCCGAAGACTTCGGCGAAAGGTTCCTCCACGACCAGACAAGGGAGTTCACCGTGAAGACAGCGCGCTATCTGGCGCTTGCCGTTCTTGCTGCAGCCGTCGTGGCTGCATCGGCGACGGCGGCACCGAAGAAGAGCATCACGGTCTCGGGCACGTACACCGGGACGGCCTCGACCAAGGTCGACGGCAGCACCGCCACGATCGCCGCCAACGGCAGCGGCTCGCTGACGCTGCTCGGCGCCAGCAAGCTCGTCGGCAACGGCACGGGCGACTCGAGCCAGCAGCCGTGCGTCCCGTTCGCCGGCACCGGCACGATCACCGGCCCCGGCGGGGTCATCACCTACAAGGTGCCGACCGGCGCCAACGGCTGCGGCGACGAGGGCGGCCACGTCTTCGCGATCAAGGGCATGTTCCAGGTCGTCAAGGCGACGGGGAAGCTCGCGAAGGCGAAGGGCTCGATCCGCTTCTCGGGCACCTACAACCACGACGACGGCTCGTTCAGCGTGAAGCTGACCGGGTCGCTCACGAAGTAAGGGAGCGAACGATGAAAACCCTCACCCTCGTCGCGGCCGGGCTCGTTGCCGCTGCGGCGATCGCCGGCCCGGCGGCATCGGCGACGACGCCGCTGCCGTTCCCGTCGGCCAAGGCGGGCCCCGTCTTCATCGCGTCACACACGACGACGACGGACGGCTCGATGAGCACCTGGTTCCTGCCGGGTGACAAGGTCGTCTTCCGCGCCTACGCGATCGACACGAAGTCGCAGAGCTACCTGACCGGCAAGGACGTCAAGTACTTCTACGTCGCGATCCCGGGCCAGCCGAACGTCAAGCTGACCTACGACGCGAAGCCGACCGTCATGGCGAGCATGCCGTGGTCGGGCACGTGGACGGTGCCGTCGAGCTTCAGCGGCCAGGTCAACTTCCGGATCCTCGTCAAGACCGTCGGCAAGCACACCGGCGAGTTCACGCAGATCCCGGTCTCGACCGCGAAGCTGAACATCGCGTCGAACGCCGCGCCGGTCTTCGGCCCGGCGCCGACGGCGATCGCGACGACCGAGTCCGGCAAGCCGACGCTCGGCCTCTACGTCGACAGCGTCAACGGCACGCACCCGACCGGTGCGGCGCCGCGGCTCGTCGGCTGCTCGCAGACGAACGTCTTCAAGCGCGGCGAGCAGTTCGTGCTCCGCGTCTGGGGCGTCAACCTGAAGGGCGGCGACGTCCTGTCGAACGACAACGTCCAGACGGCGACGGCCAGCATCTCCGGCCAGCCCGACCTGACGCTCGGCTGGGGTGCCCACGGCACCGCTCCGAACCAGGTCTATTTCTGGAGCGCCCCGTGGAACATCCCGGCGACGTTCCCCCTCGGCACGACGACGGTGCACATCACGTACACGCTCGTCGACGGCACGAAGGGTTCCTACGACTACCCGATCAACATCATCCCGTAAGGGCTGAGGAGAGTGAGCACAGCCATGAACCTCCACATGAAAATGGCTGTGGCGATTGCGAGCCTGGCAGGGGCAGCGCTGCTGCTGCCGGGCCTGGCCTCTGCCACGCCGACGCCGCTGACCATCCCGGCCATCCCGGGTGTGGCAGCGCTTCCCGGCATCGCGGCGCCGAATGCAACGCCGGCCGCGACCATGCAGTCCCTCGAGACGAAGCCCGACGTCGCAGTGGCAGGGACGAAGTTCACCGTCTCCGGGAGCGGGCTCCCCGCGAACAAGGACGTCATGCTGACGTGGGCGACCGCGAACGTGACGTGGATCGTCGACGCGCGGCCTGACAGCGTCGACTACCTCGGCCGCTCGGCGACGAAGCTGGCGGTCATCCTCGGCTCGGCGCACACCGACGCGACCGGCTCGTTCACGACGTCGTTCGTGGCGCCGCACGACTTCGGCGGCATCCACGACATCTACGCCGTCGTCGACGGCAAGCAGGTCGCCCACGGCGGCTTCCTGCTCGCACGGTCGGCCGTCATCACGCCGACGAAGGGCCCGATCGGGACGATGATCACCGTCCGCTACGACGGGCTCGGCTCGTCGCTCTACGAGGGCGGCGGCTCGCTCCTGTACGACAACAAGTACACGGGCGCGATCATGGCGAACTGGACGCGCGGTACCGCGATCATGCACATCCGCGCCTCCGGCCCCGTTGGCAAGCACACGATCGAGGTCGCGGACGCGATCTCGTTCAAGTACCTCAACATCCAGCAGTCGCCGATCCCGTGGGGCTCCGGCAAGGTCATGAGCTTCACGGTCACGAAGGACAACGGCAGGCCGAAGGCGCAGATCGACTGGCCCGCGAAGATGCAGCCGACTCTCGACGCGAAGACGACGCTGCAGCTGCTGTCGACGAACACCAGCGCGCACGCGTCGCTGTCCTCGACCGCGGGCGCCGTCAACTCGGCCGTGTCGATCACCGCGAGCGGCCTGACGCCGAACGCCGCGGTCGACCTCGAGTGGTCGACGGTCGTCGGCAACCGCGTGAACTGCACCGGCACCTGCTGGACGTTCGTCTCCGTCCCGCTCGGCACGCCGAAGGCGGACGCGAACGGCTCGTTCACGACCGGGATCACCGTCCCGGACGGCCTCGGCGGCTGGCACGTCGTGCAGGTGCTGCAGGGCGGCAAGATCGTCGCGCAGACGCCGTACTACGTGAAGCGCTCGATCGACGGCAAGGGCGTGTCGCGGCTCGTGCTCCATCAGGGCGAGAAGTTCACGGTGCACCTGAAGGGGCTCGGCTGGACGCAGCTCGACAACACGATCGCCGTCGACTACGACAACAGCTACGTCGGCTACGGGTGCGGCTTCAACAGCCAGGGCGACACGGTGATGAACCTCGTCGCGACCGGCGCACCGGGCACGCACCTGATCGACATGTACCCGCTGCTCTACACGCAGCAGCCGTCGTACGCGAACACGCCTTACGGGATGATCCCGGTGCTCACGTACGAGAAGGATGACCCGGGCCTCGCGCTCGGCTACGACCTGCCGGCGATCCGCCTGGCGATCACGGTCGTCAAGTAGATCGTGTGGAGGAGGAGAGGGGGCTTCGGCCCCCTCTCCTCGGCAGGTACCAGTTCCATCTGCCGAAGATCGCCATCAGCGCCGGCACGAGGATCGCGCGCACGATGGTGGCGTCGACGAGGATCGCGAACGCGAGCCCGGCGCCGAACTCCTGCAGGCCGGCGATGCGGCCGGCGAGGAAGCCGCAGAACGCAGCGACCATGATCAGCGCCGCGGCGGTGACGATGCGGCCGGTGCGCTCGAGCCCGAGCGCGACGGCGGCTCGGTTGTCGCCCGTCTCGTCCCAGCCCTCGCGCATCCGGGTGACGAGGAAGACCTCGTAGTCCATCGAGAGGCCGAAGAGCATCGCGAACAGGAAGATGGGGATCCACCCCTCGATCTGCGAGACGTGGTGCAGGCCGACGACCGCGTGGCCGACACCCCATTCGAAGACGACGACGAGGAAGCCGTACGTCGCGGCGACGGAGAAGACGTTCAGCACGACGGCCTTCAGCGGCAGCAGCAGCGACCGGAACGCGCGCAGCAGGAGGAGATAGGTGAGTGCAAGCGCGCCGAGGACGAGCCACGGGAACCACGCGTACGAGCGGTCGAGGTAGTCGACGCCCTGCGGCGGGCCGCCG
>JBEQUF010000191.1:0-8553 GCA_040349295.1 Actinomycetota bacterium
GTGGCTGACCGGCGCGACGGCCGTTGCCGCCACTGCGACCGCGGTCGCCGCCGCCCGGCATGCCCGGCCGGCAGAGGTCTCACCCGTCGTGCCGCACGGCAGCTGGAACGCCGTCTGGGTGGCAAGCGTGGTCGTCGGCCTCGCCGCGTACGTCGCCGGCGTCGTGCAGCTCGGGCGGCGCGGTGGCGGGACGGCGGCGACACTGTGCATCGCGATCGCGATCCAGGCCCTCCCGCTCGCGGCGCCCCTTCTCCTGTCGAAGGACACGTTCCTCTACTGGAGCGAGGGGCGGACGGTCCTCGTGCACGATGCAAGCCCATACCGGGCCACCCCATCCGACTATCCAACCGATCCGGCGACAGAACTGACATCCGAGTCGTGGCTCCACAGCAGCGCTCCGTACGGGCCGACCTGGGAGACCCTGTCACTCGTCCCGGCCGCAGCTGCGGGAAGCAGTCCCAAGCATGCAACCGCCGCATACAAGGCGTTTGCGTTTCTCGGCATCCTGTTCACGCTCTCGCTGCTTGCCGCCGCGACCCGTCGAGCGTGGACTGTTGCGTTGCTCGGGTGGAATCCACTCGTCGCACTCCACTTCGCGGGCGGCGGACACAGCGACGCATGGCTCGTCGCACTGCTCTGCGGCAGTGTGCTGATGGAGCGCGCCGCGGCCGGCGGGATCGCCTGGTCACTTGCTGCGGCGTTCAAGCCCGTCGGCGCGATCCTGCTGCCGCTCGACCTCGCGGCGACACGCCTCCGTCGCCCGCGTGCCTTCTGGATCGGGTTGATCGCAGCAGCGACGGCCATCGCGGTGGGGACGACTGCAGCCTGGGGCAGCGGTTGGCTGCGCGCTTCTCTGGTCGGCGTGCACGGAACGTCGCCGCTCGGCGGCGTGCATTGGCTCACGGAGGCGGGCCTCACGCACCACGACGCCGTGGCAGTCGGAGCAGCCGTCTTCGCAGCGGCGTACTGCGGGCTCGTGTACCGGGCCTGGCGACACGGACGCGCCCACCTCGCGCTCGCCGCCACGGCCCTGTGCCTCACCTCCAGCCTCCTTCGCCCCTGGTACGCCGTCTGGCCGCTCGCGCTCGCCGCGATCGAGGAGGACTGGATCGGTGCAGCGGCCGCGGTCGCTCTGAGCGGATACCTCCTGCTTGGCGACGCGGTGCAGTTCTAGTCAGACTTGGCTCCATGATCTCCGTCGTCGTCCCGGTCTTCAACGAAGCGCAGACGCTGCGCGACCTGCACCGGCGGCTCGCCGACTCCCTCGCCGCCCTCGGGCCGCACGAGATCCTGCTCGTCGACGACGGGTCGAACGACGGCACGTGGCACATCGCGCTGCAGATCGCGGCTGAGGACCCGAGCGTCCGCCTGATCCGGCTCTCGCGGAACTTCGGCCACCAGGCCGCGCTCTCGGCCGGGCTCGACGCGGCGCGCGGCGATGCGATTGTCACGATCGACGCCGACCTGCAGGATCCCCCGGAGCTGATCCCGGAGCTCGTCGAGCGCTGGCACGAGGGCTACGACGTCGTCTACGGGGTCCGAAGCTCGCGCGCCGGGGAGGCGCACGTCCGCCTCGCGGCCATCTCCGCCTTCTACCGGCTCCTGAGCTCGATCACCGCCACCGAGATCCCGCGCGACGTCGGCGACTACCGGCTGCTCTCACGCCGCGCGGCCGACGCGATCCGCTCCATGCCGGAGCGGGCACGCTTCCTGCGCGGGATGTCGGGCTGGATCGGCTTCAAGCAGATCGGCGTCGAGTACGCGCGCGACCCGCGCTACGCCGGCGAGTCGAAGTATCCGTTCAAGAGCCTCCTGCGGCTCGCCCTCGACGGGATCCTGTCGTTCTCGATCGCCCCGATCCGGCTCGTGACCGGCCTCGGCTTCGCGCTCGTCGTCTTCTGCGTCGGGGTCTTCGCGTGGGTGCTCTACGTCCGGTTCGGGACGGCCCACCACCCATCCGGATGGACGTCGGTGATCGCGGTCGTCCTGCTGCTCGGCGGCGTCCAGCTGCTCAGCATCGGCGTGATCGGCCAGTACATCGGCCGCATCTTCGAAGAGGCGAAGCAGCGGCCTCTCTACCTCGTCGACGAGGTCGTCGACTCGCGCGAGGCGTCCGATCCGCGCTCCGCCTCGAGCAGCGCGAGCTTCTGAGCGAGCACCACGTTCTGCGCAGAGAGGCGCGAGATCACCGTCGAGTAGTGCAGCAGCACGAGCAGGATGAAGAGGATGAACACGGCGAAGAGCGCCGCCGGCGGGTAGCTGCGGATGCCGATCCAGCCTGCGATCGTGTTCAGCCCGTCGCGCCAGGCCGAGAGCACGACGAGAACGACGCCGGTGACGAGCCACAGGATCGCGTACCGCTCCTGCAGGCGACGGCTGCGGATCAGCTCGAGCACGACGAGGATCAGCAGGACGGACGCCACCGTGCCTGCGATCGAGACGAACAGCGGGGTCATGAGGTTCCCTCTTCTGGAGTCGCGTAACGGCGGAAGAGCCCGACGAAGATCGCGAGCAACACCTTCACCATGTAGTAGACGGATCGCAGCGCCGTGATCGACGAGCGGCCGCTGCTGCGCTCGCGCATCGACACCGGGACCTCCACGGAGCGGAGCTTGTGCCGGTGGACGAGGATCGTCGCCTCGACCTCGGGATAGTCGTGCGGGTAGTCGCGAGCGAAGAGCGCGATCGCGTTGCGGTTCAACGCCTGGAAGCCGGAGGTCGTGTCGGTCACGCGCCGCCCGACGATCTTCGAGACGACCCACGCGAGCATCCGGATGCCCGCACGCCGCGACCGTGACGAGCGGTAGCCGTCGCCGGCCGCGGCGAAGCGCGAGCCGACGGCGATGTCGACCTGGCCGGCGAGCACGGGCGCGAGCACCGCGTCGAGCTGGGCCGGATCGTGCTGGCCGTCGCCGTCGACGCGGACCGCGATGTCGTAGCCGTGCTCGAACGCGTAGCGAAATCCCGTCTGCACCGACCCGCCGATGCCGAGGTTGAACGGGAGCGTCAGCGCCACCGCGCCGTGCTCACGGGCGACCTCGGCGGTGCGATCGTACGAGCCGTCGTCGACGACGACGACGTCCAGCGTCGCGTCGAACGCGTGCAGCTCGTCGACGACGCGGCCGATGTTCCGTTCCTCGTTGAAGGCGGGCACGATCGCGACGCGACGCACGACGCCACCGTAGCGCTCAGACCAGTCGGAGATAGGCCGACGTCACCGCGCCGAGCAGCCTGGACGCGGGTCTCGGGATGAACGGCGACTCGAGTCGTGTTGCGAAGAGCGGGCGGAGATCGTGGTCCCGCACCTGCCGCAGCGACTGCACATGCCGCCGGTGTCGCCGCACCTCCCGACGGAGCGACCACACCGACGCGTACGCCTGCAGCTTCTCCGGCAGCCAGCCCTGCAGCGCGGCGAGCAGGGTCACGCCGACTTCGGTCGCGAGCAGGAGCGGCGTCAGGACGGCGAGCGTCCGCGCTTCGTAGTTCGAGAGGAGCGCGATCAGCCGGTTCCGCTCGAGCAGGAACATCTTCCGCTCGCGCCGCCCGAACTCGTAGCCGTGCCGGACCACGGCCTCCGGGCAGTACACGACGCGCTCGCCCGCGAGTCGCGCCCGCCAGCCGATGTCGGCGTCGTCGTAGTAGAGGAAGAACGAGCGCATGAACCCGCCGAGACCGACGAAGGTCTCGCGGTCGAAGAGCGTGCATGCCCCGGAGACGACGAGAGCATCCCGCGCAGGACCGTGCTCACGCGGCCGGCCGTAGCCGCGGGCCGGCGAGATGCCCGTCGGATGGAGCGGGTTGTCGCCGGCCTGCGTCGTCTCGCCGTCCTGCGAGACGATCTGCGCACCTGCGATCGCGGCGTCGGCCGCCAGCAGGCGCTCGAGGCACTCCGGCTCGGCCTGCGCGTCCGGGTTGAGCGTCAGGACGTACGTCGCGTCGGTGTGCTCGACGGCGAAGTTGATCGCATTGGGATAGCCGAGGTTCCGATCCGGTGCGATGACCCGAACCTCCGGCGCATCCTCCAGCGGCGGCAGCGCCGCGCCCGGCTTGTTGTCGACGAGCAGGATCTCGTCCGGCTGCCGTGTCTGCGCGCGGAGCGAGTCGATGGCGGCGCGAACGACGGCCGGGTCCTCGTCGTACGTGACGACGACGGCGCAGACGCTCAGTACGCGCCCCTCCGCGCCGCCACCGCCGGCAGCGTCTTCGCGAGGATCGAGATGTCGAGCCAGATCGACCAGTTCTCGAGGTAGTAGAAGTCGAGGCGGACGAGGTCGTCGAACGTCAGCTCGATGCGGCCGGACACCTGCCAGAGGCCGGTCATCCCCGGCAGCACGAGGTAGCGCTTGCGATGCCATTCCTCGAGCTGGACGTAGTCGCGCAGCGGCAGCGGCCGCGGCCCGACCAGTGACATCTCACCGCGCAGCACGTTCAGCACCTGCGGCAGCTCGTCGAGCGAGTAGCGGCGGAGGAACCTGCCGACCTTCGTCACGCGCGGATCGTCCTTGATCTTGAACAGCGGCCCGCTCGCCTCGTTCTCCGCCTCGAGCGCCGCTTGGCGGTCGGACGCGTCGGTGTACATCGAGCGGAACTTGAACATCCCGAACTCGCGCTCGGCGAGACCGACGCGACGGTCGCGGTAGAACACGGGGCCCGGCGAGCCGAGCTTCACGGCCAGCGCGATCACCGCCCATACCGGTGTGCCGATGACGACCAGCAGCGAGCTGACGACGACGTCGAACATGCGCTTCACCGCCCAGTCCCAGCCCGCGAAGACCGGCGGCCGCAGCTCGAAGAGCGGCACGCCCTGGCCCGGCACGTACTCGGCGCGCTGCGTGAGGAGCTCGGTCGTCGTCGGCGCGATCTGCACCTTCACACCGCGCTCGTGCGCGACGTCGACGAGCTCGAGCAGCGATGCGTCGTCGAGATCGACGCCGCTGACGATCAGCTCGTCCGGATGGAGCTCCTGGAGAATCCGGTCGAGCTCGCCGACCGGGCCGAGGACGTCGAGCAACGGATCGTCGCTGCCGTCCGGCGTCAGGGCGCCGAGGAACTCGTAGTCGATGCCGCTCCGGCCGAGGCCGAGCGCGCGCCGCAGGTCGACGAGACGGTCGTTCTCGCCGAGCAGCACTGCGCGACGCCGCACACCGGCGATCCGCCAGACGTCCCGGGTCACGACCTCGTAGCAGGCGCGCAACCCGCCGATCACCGAGGCGGAGAGGACAAACGACGTGACGTAGAGGCCGAACGTCGTGTGGTGGTAGCCCGTCCCGATCGCGAAGACGAGCGTCACGACGAGGACGATCAGGAGCGACGAGACGACGCCGCCTGCGCTCGAGCGCCGTTCGCGCGCGGCGTAGAGCCCGTTCCGCCAGAAGACGAGCACCGTGATGACGGAGAGGAACGGCAGCCAGTTGTTCTCGGCGCTCCACGGCAGCCCCCAGAGGATCGGCCGCTCGCCGTAGTAGAGCTCGCGCAGCACGAGCGCGAGATAGAGCCCGACCGCAAGGCCGCCGACGTCGATGATCGCAAGCGCGAGCACGCTCGCGATGCGGCGGCCGAGGGCACGGAGCTGGGGAGACGACGGGAGGACCCGGGCCCGCCGGATGTCACCGGCGTCGTCCCCCGAGCCGGCGAGGAGGGGCTTGGTGGCCACGAGAGGGTTGATTGTACTCGGCTAGGATCGGCCCTCAGGTGCGCACGCGCAGCGCCGCCATCCTCCTGCTTCTCGCCACGGCGCTCCCGCGCCTCCTCGCCGTTGCGTACGCCCGCAGCTCGATCGTCACCAACAACGTCGACAAGAGCGACGTGTTCGCCCGCCAGTTCCTCGCGAACGGGACGTACGGCTTCATCCCGGGGCATCCGTCCGCGTATACGCAGCCGCTCTACGGCTTCTTCCTCGTGCCGCTCTACTGGATCTTCGGCCGGCACTGGCTCGTCGTCGGCGTCGCCCAGACGGCGGTCGCGTGCGCGACCGTCCTGATCGTCTGGCGGATCGGCGCGCGCTGGCTCTCGCCGGCCGCCGGGCTGATCGGCGGCCTGATCGTGGCGCTGCATCCCTATCTCATCTGGCACGACGTCCACATGAACCGCGAGATCCTCGATCAGCTCCTCGCCGCGGCTGCGATCTACCTGACGCTGCTCGCCGCCGAGCGGTTCACGCCGGCGCGCGGCCTCGCGCTCGGCGCGGTGCTCGGTCTCGGGATCCTCGGGAACGTCCGTGTGGAGGCGCTTCCGGTCCTGCTGCTGACCTACCTCGCGTTCCGCACGCGCGTACGCGTGCTGCCGGTGCTCGCCGTCCTCGGCGCTGCGGCGGTCGTCGTCATGCCGTGGGTGATCCGCACGAAGGCGGACGTCGGCTGCTGGGCGGTCACCACCGACTCGCGCTCGATCTGGAAGGCGAACAACGTCAACACGTATGCGACGTTGAAGAGCGGCCAGTGGATCGACCACGTGCCCCAGCCGGCGTCGTTCCCGCCGACGCCGCAGGACGTCTACGACCACTGGGTGCAGACCGGCGTCGTCCTGCCGTACGACGAGTGCGCGCAGATGAGCTCCTTCCAGTCGAAGGTGATCCACTTCTGGCTGCACCATCCCGGCGAGAAGGCGAGGCTGATCCCGCTCGACGCGCAGTGGCTCTGGCAGCCGTCGGTCGTCGACGTCAGCAACCGTCCCGGCGAGGGGACGTGGCTCGACACGATGCGCTTCGTCATCGAGCCGGCGTACATGAGCGCCGTGTACCTGCTGGCGGCGATCGGCCTCTTCCTCGTGCCCCGCTGGTTCCGCTGGCTGACCGTCATCCTCCTCGCGTACCAGACGGCGCTCGCGATGGCCTTCGTCGGCGAGACGCGCTACCGCATCCCGTTCGACTGCCTGCTCGCGCTGCTCGCGGCCGTCGCGCTCCTGCGCATGCCGAGGACGCGGAGCGAGGCGAGCAGCGCGATCCGACGCCTCGTGTCGAGCAGGTCGTAGTCGTGGAAGTACGCGTGCACGTACTGCGGTAGCGACGGCGTCAGCACCACACGTGCGAGCTGACCGAGCGAATGCGTGGTCGGCAGCACGCCGTCGCGTGGCACGCCGCCGCGCTCCGTGCAATCGACGAGGCCGAGCTCGCGCACCATCCGGCGCACGCCGTCGTCGCTGTACCACCCGCCACCGCAGAACCACCGTGGCTCGAGGCCGCGCTCGTGCATCCATACAGCTTCTTTACGAACACGTTCCGCGGGATCGGCGTCGCCAGTCGGCCGTGCGTGGGACGGGCTCGTCCAGTGCGTGTGCAATCCGAGCAGGTCGAGCGTCCGGGCGCGTTCGAGCCACAGCTCCTCGTCCTCGCCGGCAGCGGGATCCGGCGGCCGGATCAGCGCGATCACGGGACGAGCGCGACGCAGCGCGTCGAACCGCCGCCACGAGGCATCGTCCAACGGACGCTCGAGGTGGCAGGAGACGACGGAGCCGCTAGGCACACTGGTGTCCTCCATGTGCGGGATCTGCGGACTCTATTCGCCGTCGCGACCGCCGCGGCCCTCGCTCGTCGACGGCATGCGCGCACGCATCGCGCATCGCGGTCCCGACGAGGGTTCGTCGACGGCGGTCGGCGACGCTGTGCTCGGGAGCCAGCGCCTCTGCGTGATCGATCCCGAGCGCGGCTTCCAGCCCGTCGCGAACGAGACGGGCGACGTCGTCGCCGTCTTCAACGGCGAGCTCTACAACTTCCGCGAGCTGCGCGAGGACCTCGCGGCACGCGGCCATGACGTGCGCGGCTACGGCGACACGCCGGTGCTGCCGCACCTCTACGAGGAGTATGGCGTCGAGTTCGTCGAGCGGCTCGAGGGCATGTTCGCATTCGCGCTGTTCGACCGCTCCCGCGGACGGCTCGTGCTCGCCCGGGACCGGCTCGGCAAGAAGCCGCTCGTCTGGACGCGCCTCGCCCACGGGACGTTCGCGTTCGCGTCCGAGCTGAAGGCGTTCGCCACCTGCCCGGCTTCCGCGCCGAGCCCGACCTGGCAGCGCTCGACGCCTACCTCGCGCTCCAGTACGTCCCGGGGACCCGCACAGGCCTGCGCGGCGTCCACCGGCTCGCGCCGGCCTCCGTCCTCGTCGTCGAAGGCGATGCCCAGACCGAGCGTGTCTATTGGGAACCGGGTGTCGTCGACGAGCCGCTGACGGACGGGCAATGGCTCGAGCGAGTTCGTGACGAAGTGTCACAAGCGGTGCGGCGCCGCCTCGTGGCGGACGTGCCGCTCGGCGCCCTCCTCTCCGGCGGCATCGACTCCGCGATCGTCGTCTCCCAGATGGCGCAGGCGGCCGCCGGACCGGTCCGGACGTTCACGGTCGGTTTCGCCGACGAGCGGTACGACGAGCGCACTTATGCGCGCGCGGTCGCCGAGCGGTGGTCGACGCAGCACGAGGAGGTCGTGCTCGAGCCGGATGCGGCCGCGACGCTGCCGCGGCTCGCCGCCGCGTTCGACGAGCCGCTCGGTGACGAGGCGGCACTGCCGCTCTTCCTCATCTGCGAGGCGGCCCGACGCGACGTCACCGTCGCGCTCGTCGGCGACG
>JBEQUF010000194.1:0-2620 GCA_040349295.1 Actinomycetota bacterium
GGTCGCCGACCTGCTCCCGACGGAGCCGGGCGGCTACAACGGCTACCAGGCGCTCTTCGGCGCGAAGTACATCGCGCCCGCGATCGGCGGCGGCCCGAACGTCACGCACAACGGCTACCAGGTGACCGACGCGAGCGGGAACCTCGTCGACCTCGACGGGCACACGCTGCAGGAGCCCTTCAGCCACACGGCCGGCTTCCCGGGCTTCAGCCCGACCGCGACGCAGACGCTCGCGGTGATGGCCGACATGCAGGAGGCGGGCATCCCCGTCACCTACGGCTACATCTCCGACCTGCACGAGAAGAAGCCCGACACGGCGACCGGCTGCACGACGACCGGCACGGCGTCGAGCTCGGGCAAGCCGGTCGGGCCCGGCGACAGCTGCTACGTCGCCAACGCCCAGCACTACGACGCCGCGTTCCAGAAGTTCTTCGCGCGGCTCGCGTCGGACGGGATCACGCCGGCGAACACGCTGTTCGTGATCAGCGCCGAGGAGAACGACCAGTTCGCGGGCGCGAACGTCGGCCGCGCGATCCAGCCGACGCCGGCCGGCTGCGACGGCGTCACCGTTCCGTGCAACTACGCCACGGGTCAGATCGGCGAGCTGCAGGCGAACATCAAGGGCCTGCTCTCGACGACGCCGTCGGCTGCGACGCAGTTCGACATCGAGCCGCAGGGCGCGTCGATCTACGTCCACGGCCAGCCGGCCGCGACCGATCCCGGCGTCCGCCAGCTCGAGCGCGACACGGCGGCGATGACCGGCAACGACCCGTACAGCGGGGTCGCGAACGAGAAGATCGCGAAGTACCAGGCCGACCAGCTGGTGGAGCGGGTGCTGCACATGCAGACCGCCGACCCGCTGCGGACGCCGACGTACTCGATCTTCCCGAAGGGCGACTACTTCTTCTCGACCACGGGAGCGAACGTCGGCATCAACAACGGGTTCGCCTACGACCACGGCTACTACAGCCCGAACATCGACATCACCTGGGTGGGGATGGCCGGACCGGGCGTGTCGGTGCGCGGCGTCGACGGCCCCGAGCCGGCCGAGGGGAACCAGGCGCACGATCCCGAGGCAAACGCAACGGTGCCGCAGGCGAGCACGAAGGGCACGTGGGTCGAGGAGACCGACATCCGCCCGACGATGCTCTTCCTCGCCGGCCTGAAGGACGACTACCAGTCGGACGGGCACGTGATCGTGCAGGCACTGGCGCGGCGTCCGCATGCGCTCGTCGAGACGGCGGCGCTGGCGGCGGGCTACGACCAGATCGAATCGAGCGTCGGCACGCTCGCAACCGACACGCTGATCGCGGACACCAACGCGCTCGCAGCGGGGTCGAGCTCGAACGACGCCGCGTACGCGGCGCTGCAGGCGAAGCTGCTCCGTCTCGCGGGCGACCGCGACCGGGCGGCGTCCGAGATCAAGCAGACGCTCTCGGACGCAGCCGCCGGCCGGATGCCGAATCCGCTGCGGTTCGTGACCGAGCTCGCACAGGAGGCGTCGCTCCTCGCGCGGGCGGCTCAGCTGGCCCGGAGCTGATCCACCTCGGAGGGCTCGAGCTCGCGCCACGCGCCGGGCTCGAGCCCTTCCACCGTCAACCCGGCATAGACACTGCGATGAAGCTTCTGCACCGGATGGCCGATCGCCTCGAGCATGCGCTTCACCTGGCGGTTGCGGCCCTCGTGGATCGTCAGCTCGAGCTGGTGCGGCCCGAGCCGACGGACGACGGCGGGAGCGGTGGGCCCGTCGTCGAGGTCGATCCCATCTCGGAGCTCCTGTAACGCGGCATCGCCGGGTGCGCCCTCGACGTCAACGACGTACGTCTTCTCGACGCCGTACCGGGGGTGCGCGAGCCGGTGTGCGAGGTCGCCGTCGTTCGTCAGCAGGATCGCGCCGGTCGTGTCGGCGTCGAGCCGGCCGACCGGGACGACGCGCGGCTCGCGCGGCACGAGGTCGACGACCGTCCGGCGGCCCTGCGGGTCGCTCGCAGTCGTCACCGTCGCTCCCGGCTTGTGCAGCAGGATGTAGGCGAGTGCCTGCTTCTCGACGCGCGCACCGTCGACCTCGACGACGTCGCGGGACTCGACGAACGTGTTGAGCTGCCCCGGCTCGCCGTTGACGGTGACCCGGCCGGCCTTGATCAGCTCGTCGGCCTTACGGCGGGAGGCGACGCCGGCGCGTGCGAGATAGGCGTTGAGGCGCACGGACGGGACGATAGGCGCCGACGCGGAGCCTCGACACGCCTCGGCCCGGCACGTCGACGATCGCCGTCGAGCCGACGGCGACGCGGCAGGCCGCCCGCAGGAGCAGGATCCCGCGGCTGTGCGGCAGCAGCTCGCGCGGCTGCACGTCGGCGCGGCACGGCAGCCGGTCGCGGACCGTCGCACGGGTGAGCCGCTCCGAGACGTTGCCGTCGTTGCGGAGCCAGAGCTCGAGCGCGCGGCCGCGCCGTGCGAGCGCGGTCGCGACCACCCGGTGGACGATGCGGCCCGGCCCGCGGACGAGGACGAGCACGCCGACGCGCAGCCGGACGCCGAGCCCTCCTCGGACGGGCGACCGGGTGACGAGGACGAGCGTCGGGTGGTCGCCGGGCTTGACCTCCGGCGGCGCCGTGACTGC
>JBEQUF010000198.1:0-5827 GCA_040349295.1 Actinomycetota bacterium
CGTGCACCTCGTCGAGGATGACCGTGTCGACCGTCCGCAGCATGTCGCGCGCCTGCGAGGTCAGCATCAGGAAGAGCGACTCCGGCGTCGTGATCAGGATGTCGGGCGGCAGGCGGAGCATCTGCTGGCGCTCCTTCTGCGAGGTGTCGCCCGTGCGCACCGCGACCGCGAGCTGCGCCTGGAGGCCGGCGAGCGGGCCGCGCAGGTTCCGCTCGACGTCGTAGTTCAGCGCCTTCAGCGGCGAGACGTAGAGGACGCGCAGGCCTTCGCCACCCTTGTCGGCGAGCCGGTCGATCGCGTAGAGGAACGCCGCGAGCGTCTTGCCGGAGCCGGTCGGCGCCTGGATCAGCGTGTGCGAGCCCGAGGCGATCACCGGCCAGCCCTTCGTCTGCGCTGGGGTCGGGCCGTCGAACGTCCGCTCGAACCACTCGCGCGTCCGGTCGCTGAACACGCTGAGAGGCTCCATCCGCACAGGGTACGGCGGCAGGTCTAGTTGAGCACGGACCAGAGCACGTAGGCGACGACGCCGACGAGGACGACGACGCCGGCGACGACGAGGAAGACGCGATTCAGCGCCCGCCAGGGGGTGTTCTCGTCACGGCCGGTCAGCAGAGGATCGCTCATGGCTCAGGGCCTACCCGCCCGAGTAGGATCGAACCGTGCCCAAGGCGCTGTGGTTCACGAACGACGAGGAGGCGGCGGCGCTCCTCGCCCAGGATCCGTTCGCGCCCCTCGTCGGATTCGCGATCGACCAGCAGGTGCCGGTGCAGACGGCGTTCGCCGGACCGCTCAAGCTGAAGCAGCGCGCCGGCACGCTCGATCCGAAGCAGCTTGCCAAGACCGACCTCGACGCGGCGTTCCGCGAAAAGCCGGCGATCCACCGATTCCCGGGCGCGATGGCGACCCGGGTGCAGGAGCTGGCGCAGCACATCGTCGACGAGTACGGCGGCGACGCGGCGAAGCTCTGGAAGACGGCGAAGACGCCGGAGGAGCTGAAGCGGCGGCTCGAGGCGCTCCCCGGCTTCGGCGAGATGAAGGTGAAGAGCACCGCCGCGGTGCTCGCGAAGCAGTTCGGCGTCAAGGCGGCGGAGCCGATCGCGCCCAAGCACCCGACGCTCGGCGACGTCGACTCGCTCGCGAAGCTCGACGAGTACCAGGCGTGGAAGCGCGAGTACAAGCGCGCCGCCCGCGCCTGAGCGCATTCAGCCGGGCTTCATAGTCGGCACCTAGCGTGCCGCCCCGTGACGACCTCGGCCATGCCCTCGCGGGCGACCTCCGCCCGCCAGCTGCTCAACAAGGTCCCCGAGGTCACCCTCTACTTCTGGATCATCAAGTGTCTCTGCACGACGATCGGCGAGACACTCTCGGACAACCTCACGACGAGCTTCGCCGGCGGCGACAGCGCGAGCGTCCACAAGCTCGACGTGGCCTCGCGCGAGGTGATGGTCGCAACCGTCGGCGTGCTCGTCGTCCTGCTCGCGATCCAGTTCACCCGCAAGCGCTACGTGGCGATCGTCTACTGGGCGAACATCGTCGTGATCAGCCTCGTCGGGACGCAGATCACCGACCAGTTCGAGGGCAACGGCGACCAGCCGAACCACATGTGGGCGATCACGATCGTGTCCGTCGTCCTGCTCGCGCTCGTCTTCCTCGTCTGGTGGCTCGTCGAGCGGACGCTCTCGATGCACTCGATCCGCACCACCCGCCGCGAGACCTTCTACTGGCTCGCCATCCTCGTCACCTTCGCCACCGGCACCGCGGTCGGCGACCTGATCGCCGAGAAGTTCAGCCTCGGCTACCTGACGACCCTTCTGCTGTTCGTCGCCGTGATCGCCGTCATCGCCGCCGCGTGGCGGTTCACCGGCATCAACGGCGTGCTCGCGTTCTGGCTCGCCTACGTGATGACCAGGCCGCTCGGCGCTTCGACCGGCGACTGGCTGTCGCAGAAGGGCAACCAGGGCCTGAATCTCGGCACCTCGGCGACGAGCTACATCTTCCTCGGCGTGATCGTGCTGCTCGTCGTCTTCCTCCAGCTGCGGAAGCCGGACATCACGCCGGTCGAGCTCGCGAACGCCGACCCGATCAACCACCCGCACGTCCCGCACCCGCACGTCCCGGCGCACCCGCACCCGCCGAACCCGAACGAGACCTGAGTCGTATGCTCGCCCGGTGATGGACGGGCGCATCCAGGCGTTCACGCTCCTCGACGGCGGGCAGCCGGCGGAGCGCACCGCGAACGCGCTCGCCGAGTTCATCGCGGCCGCGGAGCACACGCTCGAGATCGCGATCTACGACCTGCGGCTGCCGGATCCCCTCGCCGACACGCTGAAGGCCGCCTTCGCCACCGCCCAGGCGCGAGGCGTCTCGATCCGGCTCGCCTACAACGCGGACGGGACCGACGAGGCGCGGATCCCCGTCCCGCCGCCACCGCAGACGATCCCGGAGCTCGTCGAGCAGCTGCCGTTCCCCACCGCCGCCATCCCAGGCATCCCCGACCTGATGCACCACAAGTACGTCGTCCGCGACCGCCGTGCCGTCTGGACCGGATCGACGAACTGGACGGCCGACTCCTGGACACGGGAGGAGAACGTCGTCGTCACGCTCGACTCCGCAGCCGTTGCCGGGCGCTATCTCGAGGATTTCGAGCAGCTCTGGACCCGGCGGGACGTCGAGAAGAGCGGCAAGGTCGACCCGCTGCCCGTGGACGGCGTCCGGGTCTGGTTCTGCCCCGGCCGCGGCGAGAAGCTCGCGCACCGGATCGCCAAGGCGATCGGCACCGCGCGGCGGCGCGTCCGGATCGCCTCGCCGGTGATCAGCTCCGGGCCTATCCTCGGCACGCTCGCGCAGGTGGCGAGCGACGGGAAGGTCGACGTGGCCGGCGTCGTCGACCTGACGCAGATCCAGCAGGTGCTGCGGCAGTGGCACGACAACGGGAATGCGGAGTGGAAGTCGCCGCTGCTGCGGACGACGCTCACCCGCGCGCCGTTCAGCGGCAAGCACTCGACGCCCTACGCCCCGGGATCGGTGCACGACTTCATGCACGCGAAGGTGACCGTTGCCGACGACACCGTGTTCGTCGGCAGCTTCAACCTGTCGCACTCGGGCGAGCGGAATGCCGAGAATGTCCTGGAAATCACGGACTCCGGACTCGCTGACCAGCTCGCGTCATTCGTCGACGCGGCGCGCGCCAAGTACCCGGCAGTCACCCTTTAGGGTGACTTTCGAGTCATACGGCCCGCATACCTCGCCCTACCTCGAATTCATAACCGCGGCACCGAAACTCCTACTCGTCCACCCGGAACGAGTCCCCTAAGGAGTTCACCAGTGTCCAAGCTTCTCAAGTCCCTCGTCAAGCGCAAGACCGTCTTCGCGCTCGTCCTCGCACTCACGATCTTCGGCGCGGTGTACGGCTTCGCCGCCACGCTGAACGTCGGCGCCAACACGCTGAGCGCCGGCAACGCGTCGGTCGCCTCGTGCCAGCAGACCGGCACGCCGACAGGCACCTACACCGTCGCGTACGACACGACCACCGCGGCCTACAAGGTCGGCAGCGTCGTCGTGACCGGTCTCGACAACACGAACTGCGCCAACAAGACCGTCTCGGTCACGCTCACCGGCTCGAGCGGCGCGACGATCCTCGGCTCGACGATGACGGGCACGATCACCGCCTCCTCGCTCACGCTCACGCCCGGCACGACCATCTCGGCTGCATCGGTCACCGGCGTCAGCGTCGCCATCAACGGCTAAAGCCTGCCGGCTCGTCCGGCGGACGGCGGGGGCGCCTTGCGGCGAGGCGCCCCCGCACTACCCGCACTCGACGCACCACCCAGGGGTCAGAACACATGAAGGCACTCTCCAAGACATTCGGCTTCGCACTCGCCGTCACCGCCGTCTTCGCGGCGTTCGCGGCGGCAGCGACGCTCGCACTTGGATCGACGAGCCTCTCGGCAGGAAACGCGGCGGTCAGCTCCTGCGGCATCAGCTCGCTGACCGCCACGCGCGACGTCGACAACTCCGGGAACGTGTTGCAGGTGAACGTGAGCGGCGTCGCCGCCTCGTGCACCGGCGAGACGCTCTCGGTCACGCTCAAGAGCTCGACCGGCTCGAGCCTCGGCAGCGCGAGCACGACGATCTCGGGCACCACCGCGACGGTGACGGGCTTCGGCTCCGTCTCGGCGACGAACGTCTACGGCTATGCCTTCGCGGTCGAGGGGGCGTGAGGAACGTGAAGAAGATCCTCCTCCTCGGCGTCGTCGCGACGATCGCGATCGGCACCGCCACCGGCTTCGCCGCGACGCTCTCGGTCGGCTCGAACCACCTCTGGGCCGGCACGCAGTCGCTGACGAAGGCGACCTGCACGCTGACGGGCACGACGCAGTCGGTCGACACGTACGTCAACCAGGCCTCGGCCAACACGAGCTACGGGACGACGACGACGATGCTCGTGCAGCCCAACAGCGGCTCCGAGAAGCGGGCCCTGATCACGTTCGACCTCTCCAAGTGCTCGCCGACGATCCCGACGACGGGCGGCGCCGACACGGCGACGCTCGCCCTGCACGTGACCTCCGCCCCGACGCGCTCGCGGACGCTCACCCTGTGGCGCGCCACCTCGAGCTGGTCGAGCACGTCGACCTGGAACACCCAGCCGTCGCTCGCCTCCTCGTCGACCACCACGTTCGCGAGCGGGACGACGGCGAGCACGATCAACGTCCCCGTCACGGTCGACGCCGACGACATCATCAAGGGCAGCACGAACTACGGCTGGGTCGTCACCGACGAAGGATCCACCGCGGCGGGCGACACCACGACGTTCGCAACGTCGAACTCCACCACCAACAAGCCCGTGCTGACGATCAACTATGAGAAGTAGCGCCGTCCTCGCGAGCCGTCGCACGGTCGACGTGCGTGCCGCGCTGAAGCGGACGAACCAGGCCCTGTCGATCGCCGCCATCCTGGCGCTCGTGCTGTTCTGGGCGCTCTTCCTGCGCCCCCAGTCGCTCGGCGGCCCGGCGGGCTACGTGCTCGTCTCCGGCCACTCGATGCTGCCGCGCTACCACACGGGCGACATGGTGCTCGTCGAGCACCGCGCGCATTACCACGTCGGCGAGGTGATCGCGTATCACGTGCCGAAGGGCGACGCGATGGCGGGCGCACAGGTGATCCACCGCATCATCGGCGGCAACGAGAAGACCGGCTTCATCGTCCAGGGCGACAACCGCACCGCGCCCGACATCTGGCATCCCACGAACAAGGACATCGTCGGCGCGAAGGTGCTGCGCATCCCGGACGCGATCGTCGTGCTGCAGTTCCTGCGGACGCCGTTCCTGATGGCGCTCCTCGCGGCCTGCTTCGTCTTCGTGAACGTCTTCACGCGCAAGAGCGACGCCTCGGAGTGAAGAAGCGCGTCCTCGTCTGCGAGCCGGATCCCGACGTCCGGCAGCTCCTGTCGTTGACCCTCGAGCGCCTCGGACACGAGGCCGTGTCGCAGGGCGACGTCGACGTCGTGCTCATGGAGCCGGCATGCGATCTCGCGCAGCGGGCGCTGCGGCGCCTGCGGCGGCCGGGCCTGCCGGTCGTCTGCCTGAGCATCCACCCGCGTGAAGCCGGGTACGAGCCGCCCGAGACCGTGGCGTACCTGATGAAGCCGATCAAGAAGGATCGGCTCGCTGCTGCGCTGACCCTCGTCCTCGCTCCCTAGACTTTTGGGCGGTTTGCGCCGCCACGTCGTCTCCCTGGTCGCCGCCGCCGGCCTCGTGCTGACGTGGTCGATCATGGTCGCGTTCGACTGGTCGTCGAAGCTCGGGACGATCGCCCTCGCGCCGTGGGT
>JBEQUF010000199.1:0-13077 GCA_040349295.1 Actinomycetota bacterium
CGACGCCGTCGATGAACCGCCAGTGCAGCACGGAGCGCTTGACCGCGCCGACGGCGTCCTCGGTGTACGGATACAGGTCGAAGCCGAGCCGCCGCTCGTCGCCGTCCTGGCCGTAGCCGGCGCGCCGCAGCTCGATTGCGAGCTCCAGCGTCTCCATGAACGCGGTCGCACCCACCATGTTGTCGTCGTCGAACGTGCCCCAACCGGAGTTCGCGTGCTGGTGGCCGAGCAGGCCCTGCGCGTCGAGCAGCGCGGCGTACTCGGCGAGGTTCTCGCCGTTCATGATCAGGTGCTGCCAGTCCATGTTGACCTGGATGTTCGTGATGCCCTGCGTGCGCAGCGAATGGATCACGTGCAGCGTCATGCCGATGTTGCGCATGAAGATCTTCATCGCCGGCTCGGAGTTCTTGTGCTCGAGGAAGAGCGTCGTCCCGTTCTCGGCGCAGCGGGTTGCGACCTGGCCGACGCCGTCGATGAAGCGCGCCCACGACTCGCGGTACGGCGTCTGGAACGGGTAGTTGTAGCCCTCGACGCCGGGCCAGAGGATCATCTGCGCGCCCAGCGAGCCGGCGAACGACGCGGCGTCGAGCGCCTCGGCCAGCGCCGCGGCGCGCACCGAGTCGTCCGGCGAGGTCAGCCCGCCCTTGCCGTAGCGGGGATTGAGATGCGTCCCCGTCGCGATCGCGTAGATGCCGTGCCCGTCGAGCGCCCCGCGCACCTCGTCGAGGTTGTCGGGGGAGAGCTCCTGCGGGTAGTGGAACTCGTAGTCGTCCATCAGGTCGCCGAGACCGGTGACCGCCGTATGCACCTTCTGTGCCGTCGACACGCCCGAGAGCTCCGGCTTGTAGCCGCCGGGGTTGAACCGTGTCGCCATGCCGCCAAACGCCCAGATACCGAGAGAAGTCTTCACGGGAGCGACGTTACACCCCTATGCTCCCCTCGTGCAGTTCCATCTCGACCAGCGATCCGGGCTGCCCATGTACCTGCAGATCGTCCAGCAGGTGAAGGAGGCTCTGCGCCTCGGGCTGCTCGACGTCGGCGACCAGCTGCCGACGGTGCGCGAGGTGGTCGCCTCGACGGCGATCAACCCGAACACCGTCGCCAAGGCCTATCGCGAGCTCGAACGGGACGGCCTCGTCTCCGGCACCCCGGGGCGCGGCACGTTCATCACCGACACGCTCGTCGCCGACTCGCTCCAGCATCACGACACGCTGCGCCGCGATCTGCTCGCCTGGCTCGAACAGGCTCAGCGGGCCGGAATGGACGAAGAGGACATCCTCGCCGTCGTCTCACGCACGCTGCAGGACGTCCTCGGCCGCCGCGTCGCATGACGGCCGTGCTCGACGCGGCGGGGCTCGGGAAGCGCCACCGCCGCCGGTGGGCGCTGCGCGACTGCACGCTCCGGATCCCGGAGCAGACGATCGTCGGGCTGACCGGGCCGAACAGCTCGGGCAAGTCGACGCTCCTCGGGCTCGCGGTCGGGCTGCTCTCGCCGGACGAGGGCACGATCGCGGCGCCGCCGATCGCCGACATCGGCTACGTCGCGCAGGACGCGCCGCTCTACCGGTCGTTCTCGGTCGGCGAGATGCTCGACTTCGCGCGCTCGACGAACGCCCGCTGGGACCAGGGGCTGGCGCTCGAGCTGCTCGGGTCGCGGTCGCTCGACACGAAGGTCTCGGCGCTCTCGCCGGGCGAGCGGGCGCGGCTCGCGCTCGCGCTCGCGCTCGGCAAGCGGCCGGTCCTGCTGCTCCTCGACGAACCGCTCGCCGCGCTCGACCGGCTCGCCGGCCGCGAGTTCCTGCAGGTGGCGATGGACGGGATCGCGCAGACCGGCGCGGCGGCCGTGATCGCGACGCGCGTCGTCACCGACATCGAGCGCGTCTGCGACCGGATCGCGCTGCTCTGCGACGGCAACGTGAAGCTCGAAGGGCCGGTCGAGGAGCTGCTCGCACACCACCGGCTGCTGACGGGCGCGCGGCGGCCGCTCGGACGGATCCGCGGCGTCGAGGAGATCATCCGCGAGCGCCACAGCGGCCGCATGCTGACGCTGCTCGTCCGCACGAACGGCCCGATCGTCGACCCGACGTGGTCGGTCGACGAGATCGGCCTCGAAGACCTCCTGCTCGCCTACATGGCGCCGGAAGAGCTGCCCACGCCGCAGCCGCCAGACCCGTGGAGGCTGAGATGGCATGGGTGACGTGGCGGCAGCACCGCTCGCAGCTCGTCGCCGGCCTCGGCGTGCTCGCTGCGATCGCGGTCGCCGCGCTCGTCACCGCGCTGCCCGTCCGTGACGCCTACCACCACCAGGCGCTCTCGTCCTGCCTGCCGCCGGCCGCCCGTCCCGGCTGCGACCTGCTCGTCAACCACTTCCGCAGCGAGTTCGGCTCGCTCGCGCAGGTCGGCCGCTGGCTGATCCTCCTGCCGGGCCTCGCGCTGCTCGTCGGCGCGCCGCTGCTGGCGCGCGAGCTCGAGCACGGGACGTTCCTGCTCGCGTGGACGCAGGGCGTGTCGCGGCGGCGCTGGCTGCTCGCGAAGACGGCGCTGCTCGGCGCCGGCGTCGTCGTCCTCGCCGCGCTCGCCGGCCTGCTCGCCATCTGGTGGCGGTCGCCGTTCGACCACGTCGAGGGGCGGATGGCGCCGATGGCCTTCGACGTCGAGGGCGTCGTCGTCCCCGCCTACACGCTCTACGCGCTCGCGCTCGGCGTGCTCGCCGGTGTCGTCCTGCGGCGCACGCTCGCCGCGCTGGCCCTCGCCGCCGCGGGATTCGTGCTGACACGCCTCGGCGTCGAGAAGCTCCTGCGCCCGTACTACCTGTCGCCGCTCCACCAGGTGGCAACCGGCGCCACACCCGGCACGCACGCCCGCGACTGGGTGTTCGACGACAAGCTCGTCGACAGCGTCGGCCGCCGCATCACGAGCGCGCGCGAGGATCTCGCGGTCGTGCACGCGCAGCACGCGGGCATCGACGCGCAGCAGTACCTCGTCTCGCTCGGGTGGCGGCGCGTGATCACGTTCCAGCCGGCAGGCCGCTTCTGGGAGTTCCAGGGGATCGAGACGGCGATCTTCCTGCTCCTCGCCCTCGGCGCGATCGCCTTCGCGGCGCGGCTGCTCCGTCGCCGGCCCTCGTGAACCGGGCCGAGCTGCTCCGCCGGGCCGCGGTCGCCGCAGTGGCGCCGACGTCGTTCCTGCGGCCGCACCCGCGCTGGCGCTTCGTCTTCGTCAACCACGCGACGACGAACCCGTTCTTCGTGCCGGCGCGCTACGGGATCGGCGACGCCTGCTCGCTCTTCGAGGTCTTCTCGGAGTGGCGGGGCTCGAAGCGGAGCGACGTGGGCGAGATGGTGGCGGCGATGGACCATGCGGTCCGGATGAAGGTCGACGGGATCGCCGTCTCGGTGATCGACCCGGTCGCCTTCGACCAGCCGACCCAGCGCGCGCTCGACGCCGGCATCCCGGTCGTCGCCTACAACGCCGACGGCGGCCGCGACAACAAGCGGCTCGCCTACGTCGGCCAGGACCTCTACCAGGCCGGGCTCCAGTTCGGGGCGCGGATCGCCGAGCTCGTGCACGAGGGCGACGTGTTCCTCTTCATCGCCACCCCCGGCCAGCTGAACATCCAGCCGCGGGTCGACGGCGCCCGCGACGCGCTCCGCGACTCGGGCAAGCCGATCACCGCCCATGTCGTCGGCACGGGCGCGCTCGTCGGCGAGGAGCGGCGGCGGATCGAACAGACCTACCTCGCCCACCGCAACCTCCACGGCATGTTCGCGGTCGACGCCGGCTCGACCGAGGGGATCGCCGAGGTGATGCGCAAGCACGGCCTGCACAAGCGCGGCGTCCGAGCCGGCGGCTTCGACCTGCTGCCCGGGACGCTGAACGCGATCGAGGCCGGCCTGCTCGACTTCACGATCGACCAGCAACCCTATTTGCAGGGATTTCTGCCGATCCAGCAGCTCTTCCTCTACCAGTACTCGGGCGGCCTCGTCTCACCCGCCGAGACGAATACCGGCCTGAAGTTCGTCACCCGGAAGAACGTCCGCCGCTATCTGACGACGCACACGCGGTACGAGGGCAGCTCGAAAAAGGAGAAGTACCCGATCTCTTGACATATTTCCCTAGAGGAGTAGGTTTGCCACGCACGCGGATTCCCGCGGGCGAACGCGAGTCCACCGAAAGGGGAAGCATGAAGAAGGTCTTTCGCGCGATTGCGGTCGCGGCGGGGATCGCGGCGCTGATCGCCACGGCGGCGACGGCAGCCGTTGGCAAGAAGGCCGCGGGCGGCGACGTCTGCGTCCTCCTGCCCGATACGGCGACGTCGATCCGCTGGGTGCACTACGACACGCCTGCTCTCAAGGCTGCGTTCAAGAAGGCCGGTGTCTCGGCGCAGTTCTACAACGCCGACGACGACGCGCAGAAGCAGAAGTCGCAGGCGAACCAGTGCCTGTCGAACGGCGCGAAGGTTCTGATCGAGGTCAACCTCGACGCAGGCTCGGCCTCGGCGATCGAGAAGCAGGCCAAGGCGCAGGGCGTTCCGTCGATCGACTACGACCGCCAGACCAAGGGCGGCGTCGCCTCGATCTACGTCTCGTTCGACGGCAAGCAGGTCGGCGTCCTGCAGGGCAAGGGCCTCGTGGCCGCCCTCAAGGCGAACGGCAAGTACTCGCAGCATCCGGTGATCGCCGAGCTGAACGGCGGCTCCACCGACTCGAACGCGTTCCTCTTCAAGGCCGGGTACGACTCGGTCCTGAAGCCGCTGTACGCGAACGGCACCTTCAAGAAGGGCCCGGATCAGTTCGTCCCCGGCTGGGATAACCAGAAGGCGGGCACGATCTTCGCCCAGATGCTCGTCAAGACCGGGAACCACATCGACGGCGTGGTCTCCGCGAACGACGGCATGGCGACGGGCGTCATCGCGACCGAGAAGGCGCACGGCATCGGCCCGCTGCCCCTGACCGGCCAGGATGCGACCCCGCAGGGCCTCCAGTACATCATCGCCGGTTGGCAGTCGATGACCGTCTGGAAGGACACCCGGAAGCTGGCGGCGATCGCCGCGAAGGAAGCGATCGCGCTCCTGAACGGCAAGTCGCTGACCACCACGGGCTCGGTGCCGAACGGCTCGGCCAAGGAGCCGGCGTACCTCATCCCGCCGGTCGCCCTCACGAAGGCGAACTGGACCCAGATCTACAAGTCCGGGTTCATCAAGAAGAGCGACGTCTGCAACGGGTCGTTCGCGCAGTACTGCAAGTAGACAACGGCTGAACCTCTGCGGCTGGGGCGCCCGCTGGCGCGGGCGTCCCAGCCGTGGTATCACCTCCCACACTTGAGCGACACAACCCCACTTCTCGAGCTGCGCAACGTCACGAAGTCGTTCGGGTCGGTGCAGGCACTGACCGACGTCGACCTCGAGGTGCATGCGGGCGAGGTCATGGCGCTCGTCGGCGACAACGGCGCCGGCAAGTCGACGCTGATCAAGGCGATCGCCGGCATCCACGGCGTCGACAGCGGCGAGTTCATCTTCGAAGGCAAGCGCGTCCACATCTCCGGCCCGAAGGACGCGGCCAAGCTCGGGATCGAGGTCGTGTACCAGGATCTGGCGCTCTGCGACAACCTCGACGTCGTCCAGAACATGTATCTCGGCCGTGAGGCGCACGACCCGTTCATGCGGCTGACCGAGCCGGTGATGGAGCAGAAGACGGCGGAGACGCTCAAGGGCCTGCGCGTGACGACGATCCGGTCGATTCGCCAGGCCGTCGCGACGCTCTCGGGCGGCCAGCGCCAGTCGGTCGCGGTCGCACGCGCCGTGATGTGGAACTCGAAGCTCGTCATCCTCGACGAGCCGACGGCCGCGCTCGGCGTCGCGCAGACCGAGCAGGTGCTCGAGCTCGTGCAGCGGCTCGGCGAGCAGGGCCTCGCCGTCATCCTCATCTCGCACAACCTGCACGACGTCTTCGCGGTCGCCGACCGCATCACCGTCCTCCGCCTCGGCCGGAACGCGGGCATCTTCAGCCGGCGCGACGTGTCCCAGGAAGAGGTCGTGCATGCGATCACCGCCGGCCAGCCGACGAAGGTCTCGGGGATCGCGCAGTGAGCGACGCCGCACCCGCATTCGACGCGCTGCCGCCCGAGGAGAGCCTCGGGACGCGCATCTGGGAGAACATCAAGGGCGGCAACCTCGGCAGCCTGCCGGTGGTCGCGGCGCTGACGATCCTCGTCATCCTCTTCAGCTTCTGGGCGCCGAACTTCTGGAGCCCCGCCAACTTCAACAACGTCATCGTGCAGATGGCCGGCACGACGATGCTCGCGTTCGGCGTCGTCTTCGTGCTCCTACTCGGCGAGATCGACCTGTCGATCGCGTACCTGAGCGGCTTCACCGGCGTCATGTGCGCCGAGATGCAGGCGCCGGGCAGCGGGCATGTGCTGCCGGGCATCCTGCCGATCGTCGTGGCGCTGCTGATGGCGACCGCGATCGGCGCCTTCCAGGGCTCGTTCGTCGCGATCATCGGCGTGCCCGCGTTCGTCGTCACGCTCGCCGGCCTGCTGGCGTGGCAGGGCGCGATCCAGGTGACGCTCGGTGCGAACGGCCCGATCAACATCCAGAACCGCTGGGTCAACTATCTCGCGAACTACCCGCTCCCGAAGGCGTGGAGCTGGGGCATCGCGATCGCCCTCAGCGTCGCGTACCTGCTCGCGTTCGGCGTCGGCATCTTGAACCAGCGCCGCCACGGCGTCGCGATCCGCCAGCCTGCGCTGCTGCTCGGGCGCGCGCTGCTCGTGCCGGTGATCGCACTGCTCGTCGTCTTCATCGCGAACCGCGACCCGTACCGGCACGGCCTGCCGCTCGCCGGCGTCGAGATGGCGCTGTTCCTGCTCGGGTGGACGTTCATCGCGAAGCGGACGGTGTTCGGCCGCCACGTGTATGCCGTCGGCGGCAACGCCGAGGCCGCGCGCCGCGCCGGCATCAGCGTGTCGCGGATCAAGATCATGGTCTTCGCCATCTCGGGCCTGATGGCGGGTGTCGGCGGCATCGTGCTCGCCGCGAACCTCAACTCGGTCGCGCCGGATCAGGGCGGCGGCACGCTGCTGCTCGACGCGATCTCCGCCGCCGTCATCGGCGGCACGTCGCTCTTCGGCGGCCGCGGCGAGGTGCGCAGCGCGATCCTCGGCGCGGCGGTGATCGCGACGATCGAGAACGGCCTCGACATCAAGGGCTATCAGCCGGGCGTCATCTACATCGTCACCGGCTGCTTCCTGCTCTTCGCCGTCACGCTCGACACGATCGCGCGCCGGCGGCAGGCCAAGACGGGCCGTTAGCTCGCTCGCTCCGCACGGTCAGGCTTGTCGTGCGGGCGCGCGTGGGAGGCGCGCCCTGATCACGCTTGCCAAGCCTGCGGCTCGGCTCGCTTTCACCTCGCGCCAACGGTAAAGATGCGTGCATGCAGCTCGCACGCGCTCAGGCGATCGTCGATCACGTCGTCGCGAACGCCAGCGGCCCCGTGTCGGTGTGGGTCGTCGACTCGCACGGCGAGCTCGTGGCCGCAGCGTCGATGGACGGCGCCGCGCACGACACGAAGCTGAACGCGCAGCGGAAGGCCTACACGGCGGCGCGGAGCGACGCGACGACGACGCGCGAGCTCGCGGCGAAGATCGACGCCGGCGAGCTGCCCGCGAGCTTCGACCCGTTCTTCACGTTCTTCCTCGGCGGCGTCGCCGTCTTCGACGGCGAGGAGCGCGTCGGTGCCGTCGGTGTCAGCGGGCTCCCCGGCGAGGTCGACGAGGCGCTCGCGCTCGCCGCTATCGCCCGGACGCCTGTCCCCTAACGAACGATCTGCGGATCGGTGAAGACGTCGCTCTCGTCGCGGCTCCGCGACGAGAACTCGGAGACGACCGCGCCGTCGGCGCCGGCGCGGAACCAGTGCAACGTGTCGGGCGGGATCGTGAACTGCTCACCGGGGCGCAGCGTCAGCTCGCCGTGGCCGTCGACGAAGAGCGTCACCTCGCCGGTGCGGACGCGGAAGGTCTCCTGCTTGCCGGGGTCGTCGCCGACCGGCGGGTGGCGGTGCTCGGGGCAGAGCTGGTGCGGGAAGAGCACGAGCTCCTTCTCGCAGTAGCGGTCGTTGTTCTCGTAGACGACGAGCGCGAGCCCGACCTCCTCGAAGCGTCCGAGGCCGAAGTCGGCGAGCTCGATCTCGTCGCGCTCGCCCAGGACGACGCCGGCGTCGGCCAGCATCCGCGCGACGCGCTCGCGGTCGCTCATGCCGAGAGCGCCTGGATCGTCGTCGCCTGTCCGATCGCATCCTCGCGTCCGAGCAGCAGCTCGCCCTCGCCGCGGATCGCGTCGCTCATGTTCTCGAGCTCGAGCCGGTACGAGTCCTGCCGCTCGACCTCGATCCGCTCGACGCCGTCGTCCCGCCGCAGCTCGATCACGGTCGTGTTGCAGTGCCAGGGGTCGTCGAGGAAGAGCGAGCCCTCGCTGCCGATCGCCTCGAGCTCGTCGCGGTTCGGGAGCGCGGTGCCGCAGTCGAAGGTGGCGAGGACGTCGCTCGGGAAGCGGAGCACGCCGGCCGTGATCCAGTCCGTCCCGGACGGGCCGATCCGCGCAAGTCCGTGCGCCTCGACCGGCTCGCCGCCGAGCAGGCGCGAGCCGCTGACGCAGTAGCAGCCGACGTCCATGAGCGCGCCGCCGTCCACGTCGGTGCGCAGGCGGATGTTCGTCTCGTCGTAGAGCGAGTAGCTGAAGGCGCTCCGGATCAGGCGCAGCTCGCCGATCGCACCCGCGTCGACGAGCTCCTCGAGCTTCTTCGTCTGCGGGTTGTGGCGCCACATGAACGCCTCGCTCAGGAGGCGGCCGGTGCGCTCGGCGGTGTCGAACGCCTTCGCGACCTCGTCCGGGCTGCGGTCGAACGGCTTCTCGCAGAGCACGTGCTTGCCGGCCTCGAGCGCCTTGATCGACCACTCGACGTGCAGGGTGTTCGGCAGCGAGATGTAGACGGCCTCGATCTCCGGGTCGTCCAGCATGGCCTCGTAGCTGCCGTAGGCGCGCGGGATCTTCCACTGCTGCGCGTAGGCGTCCGCCTTCGCCTGGTCGCGGCTCGCGACGCCGACGAGCTCGACCTTGTCCGACGCGTGCGCGCCGGGGATGACCTTGCGGTTGATGTCCGCGGTCGACACGATGCCCCACTTCACGGGTTCCATGCCGCGTATATTCGCGCAGATGGGCGAGATCGGGATCGGGATGCTCGGCTACGCGTTCATGGGCAAGGCCCACTCGAACGCCTTCCACAAGATCGCGTACATGACCTGGCCGCCGCCGCTCGTGCCGAAGCTCGTCGGCATCGCCGGCCGCAACAAGGCCGCCGTCGAAGAGGCGCGTACCAGGTACGGCTACGAATATGCAACGGACGACTGGCGCGGCCTCATCGACGACCCCGACGTCGGGCTCTTCGACAACGGCGGCCCGAACGTCCTCCACGCCGAGCCCACGATCGAGGCGGCGAAGGCGGGCAAGCACGTCGTCTGCGAGAAGCCCCTCGGCCGCGACGCCGACGAGAGCTACCGCATCTGGAAGGAGGTCGAGGCGACGGGTGTCAAGCACCTCTGCGCGTTCAACTACCGCTTCGTCCCGGCGGTGCGGCTCGCGCGCGAGATCGTCGACGCGGGCGAGCTCGGCGAGATCCGCCACTTCCGCTGCCGCTACCTCCAGGACTGGGGCGACGATCCCTCGCTCGACACGTGGCGGTTCTCGAAGCACGACGCGGGCGGCGGCGCGATCGGCGACCTGATGTCGCACGTCGTCGACGTCGCGCGGTTCCTGAACGGCGAGATCTCGGCGGTCAGCGGCTTCGCGCACACGTTCATCAAGGGCCGTGAGGTCGACGACGCGGCGGAGGCCGCGGTCGAGTTCTCGAACGGCTCTGTCGGCACGCTCGAGGCGACGCGCTTCGCGCATGGCCGCCGCAACGCGCTGCAGTGGGAGATCAACGGCACGAAGGGCTCGCTCGCCTTCGACATGGAGCGGTTCGCCGACCTGCAGATCTTCAAGGAGGACGGTCTGCGCCGCGGCTACACGACGGTGCAGGTGACCGAGGAGAGCCATCCGTTCGCCTCGTTCTGGTGGCCGCCCGGCCACGTCGTCGGCTGGGGCGACACGTTCGTGCACGAGCTGCACCACTTCCTCGACGCGATCGCGAACGACAAGCCGGTGGGGCCGTACGGCGCGACCTTCGAGGACGGCTACCGCTGCGCCGAGGTCTGCGACGCGATCGTGCGCGGCGGCCGGCAAGAGCTCGAGTACCGCGACTAGGCGATCACGAGCGTCGCCTTGCCGCCACGGAACTCGAGCGCCTGCTCGTAGTCCTCGAGCGGCACGCGGCGGCCGATCAGGGCGCGCAGCAGGTCCGGGTCGAGGCGCGCGAGGTCGGCGATGCCCTGCTCCCAGTCCTGCCGGTGCGCGTTGACGCTGCCGAAGAGCACGTGGTTCTGGAGGATCGTCTGCAACGCGAGCGTCGGTCCGTCGACCTGCACCTGCTGCGGCCTCCCGTCGATGCCGAGCAGGCAGGCGACGCCGCTTCGCCGCAGCAGGCCGAGGCAGCGGGCGGCGAGCTGCGCGTTGCCCGCTGCCTCGACGACGAGGTCGAACGTGCCGAGCTCGTCGAGGTCGTCGACGTGCGCGTAGGTCGCGCCGGCAGCCTCGACCACCGGCGCCTCGGGCTCGAGGCTCGCGACGGTCACGTCGACGCCGTCGAGACGCAGCAGCAGGGTCGTGAGCGAGCCGACGGAGCCGGCGCCGAGCACGAGCGCGCGCTGTAGCCGCCACGGCTCGCGGTTGCCGATCGTGCGGGCATGTCGGAGCGCGCGTTCGCAGATCGACGTCGGCTCGGCGAGCACGCCGAGGCGGCCGAGCGCGCGCGGCACCGGGATCAGCTGCGCCGGATCCTCGGCGACGAGCTCGCAGGCGAAGCCGTTCAGTCGGGTGATCCCGCGCTCCTCGTAGTCGCCGGTGAGGCACGAGTCGGGCGCGCCCTCGTCGCAGGCGAAGCAGTTCCGGCAGCTGCGGCGCACCGTCGCGGTCACGAGCTCGCCGGTCTCGACGACCTCGGCGAGCACCTCGTGGCCGAGGACGAGCGTCTGCGCGTCCGGCGGTGCATTGCCGAAGAGCCCGTGCGCGATCTCCCGGTCGGTCCCGCAGACGCCCACCTCGAGCACGCGCAGGAGCGTCCCGCCGTCCGGCTCGGGGATCTCCTCGACGCGCGTCGAGTGCCCGACGCCCGGTTCGGTGACAAGCGCGCGCATCAGCTCGCGTCCCGTGTCGTCTGTGCACCAGTCATGCTCCGGGCGTGAGCGTAGACCTCCTGGTCGACTCGACGTTCGTCCTGGCCGAAGGGCCCCGGTGGGACGCCGCCGGCGGGCGGCTCCTCTGGGTCGACATCGAGCGCGGCGAGCTGCACGCGTGGGACGGCGCGACGCACGACTGCACGCAGCTCGGGACGCGCGTCGGCGCGGTCGCGCCGACCGAGGACGGCGACGTGCTGCTCGCGCTCCAGGATCGTCTCGCCCTGCTCGACGGCGGCACGCTCGTGCCGTTCCCATGGCCCGCCGAGGTGCGGGCCAACGACGGGAACTGCGATCCGGAGGGGCGGTTCTGGATCGGCTCGATGCCGCTCGACGAGCACAGCCCGGTCGCGGAGCTCTACCGCTTCGACGGTGTGTCGCTCGTCCCGCAGCTCGACGGGCTGACCATCTCGAACGGCATGGGCTGGCAGGGGCCGCGGATGTACTTCATCGACACGCCGACCGGGCGCATCGACGTCTTCGACTACGACGGCGAGATCGCGAACCGGCGAACGTTCGCGCGCGTCGACCGCGGCCATCCCGACGGGATGTGCCTCGACGACGAGGGATTCGTCTGGGTCGCGTGCCACGGCGGCGGCTGCGTGCAGCGCTTCGCGCCGGACGGCTCGCTCGACCGCGTCCTCGAACTGCCGGACGAGAGCCCGACGTGCCCGTGCTTCTTCGGCGGCGCGCTCGTCGTGACGAGCCGGTCGCGGATCTGGATCACCGACGTCGGCGTCGGCGGCCCGCCGGCTCAGCCGTTCCGCAGCGTCGCGCCCTCGGAGGCCGAGCCGACGAGCAGTCGGTAGCGGCCGAAGACGCCGCTCGCGTACGGCAGCTGCGGCATCGTCCAGCGCGCGAGACGCTCCGTGATGTCGTCCGCTTCGAGCATGACGGTGCGTGCGTCGAGATCGATCGCGATCGTGTCGCCGTCGCGGACGACGGCGAGCGGCCCGCCGCGCGCCGCCTCCGGCGTCACGTGTCCGACCATGAGGCCGCGGGTCGCGCCCGAGAAGCGGCCGTCGGTGACGAGGGCAACGGACTCGCCGAGACCGGCGCCGACGATCGAGCTCGTCACGCTCAGCATCTCGCGCATCCCCGGGCCGCCGGCCGGGCCCTCGTAGCGGACGACGACCACGTCGCCGGCGACGACGCGGCCGTCGCGCACGGCCGCGGTGCACGCCTCCTCGCCGTCGAACACGCGTGCCGGGCCACGGTGCACGTGACGCTCGGTGCCGGCGAGCTTGACGACGGCACCCTCGGGCGCGAGGTTCCCGCGCAGGACGTAGAGCGCGCCGCTCGGCTTGAACGGCGCGGCGGCCGGATGGATGACGTCGCCGTCGGCGGCGCCGGCCGCTGCGTCCGCGAGCGTCGACCCTTCGACGGTGGGGGCGCCGCCGTCGAGCAGGCCGGCGTCGACCAGCTCGCGCATCAGCACGCGTGTGCCGCCGACGCGGTCGAAGTCCTCGGCGACGTGCGAGCCGGCGGGCGCGAGGTTCGCGAGCACGGGGGTGCGCGCCGAGACCTCGGCGAGCTCGTCGATCGTCAGGTCGACGCCGGCCTCGCGGGCGATCGCCAGCAGGTGGAGGACGCCGTTCGTCGAGCCGCCGCTCGCGACGATGCCGGTCATCGCGTTCAGCAGCGCGCGCTTGTCGAGGAACCGTCGCGCGGTGTCCTGCAGCGAGACGGCGAGCTCGCCGGCAGCCCGCGCGCTCGCGGCGCGCGCGTCGCGCTCGTCGGCCGGGACGG
>JBEQUF010000207.1:0-3766 GCA_040349295.1 Actinomycetota bacterium
CTGACCGCGGTCGCAGCGACGCGCGCGCTGCTCGGCCTGCTCAGCGGCTTCCGCTGGTTCCACAACCCCCGCTTCATGGGCGCGGAAGGCCAGCAGACGGCGAAATGGCTGCAGATCGACTTCATGCGCCGCCGCTACATCTGGTTCGCGATCTCCGGCGCGATCATCGTCGCCGGCGCCGTCTCGCTCGGCGTGCGCGGCCTCAACCTCGGCATCGACTTCAAGGGCGGCACGCAGGTCACGTTCAGCACCCACGCGGCGTACGCGACGAGCGACGTGCCGCAGATCGCCGCCGGCTCCGACGTCGACCGGCCCGACGCGGTCGTCCAGGGCAAGGGCACGGCGGTCGGCGGCAAGTACAAGAGCTGGCAGGTGCGGCTGCGGGCGCTGAACGCGCAGCAGCAGGACAACTTCCAGCAGGACGTGACGCGGAAGCTCGGCGCCTACAAGCTCGGGACGAAGAACGTCTCCTCGAGCTTCGGCCACCAGATCGCCTACGACGCGATCTGGGGGATCGTCGTCTCGCTCTTCCTGATCGTCATCTACATCGCGCTGCGCTTCGACCTGAAGTTCGCGGTGCCGGTGATCCTGGCGATGCTGCACGACATCCTGATCACGATCGGCGTCTACTCACTCGCGTACAAGGAGGTGTCCGTCGCGACGGTCGCCGCCGTCCTGACGGTCCTCGGCTACTCGATCTACGACACGATCATCATCTTCGACCGCGTGCGCGAGAACGTGCCGCTGATGCGGCGGCAGCCGTTCGCGACGATCGTCAACGTCTCGCTGTGGGAGACGATCCGCCGCTCGCTGGCGACGACGTTCATCACGCTGCTCCCGATCATCGCCCTCGAGGTGCCCGGCGACGCGACGCTGAAGGACTTCGCGTTCGCGCTGATCGTCGGCGTCACCTCGGGTGCGTACTCGTCGATCTTCATCGCGGCGCCGCTGCTGACGATCTCGAAGGAGCGCGAGCCCGAGTACTCGAAGCGGATCACGCGCGCACCCGTCTCCGACGAGGCTGCGCTGATCGAGTCGGAGCAGGAGCTCGCCGCCGAGCCGACGCCCGCCCTCGTCGACGTCGTGCAGGCGGCGCCGTCGGAGCCCGGCGCGCAGGCACGGCGCGAGAAGCGCCGGCAGCGGCGCAGCTCGAGGCCGCATGGCCGCGCGCGGTAGCGGCGAGCGTCTCGCCGAGATCCTCGAGGAGCTGATCGTCGAGCTCCCGTCGAGGCTGCGCGGCACGCGCGGCCGCGTCTCGGACACGGCGATGGGCGCGGTGCGCTCGCTGATCGACGAGCTCGGTCTCGTGACGAAGGACGACCTCGACGAGCTGGAGCTGCGGGTCGCGCAGCTCGAGCACCGGCTGCGGCTGCTCGAGCTACCGCCGGCCGGGTAGCTGCTCGGCGAACCGCTCGCCGCTCCAGACGACGTACCCGCAGAGCGCCGCCAGCGGCAGCTCCGCCAAACTCGCCTCGAGCAGCGCCTCGAGCCGCTCGCCGGCGCCGCTGCTCGTGATCACGTCGAACCAGGCGTCGCAGAGCAGCATCGTCCCCGTGACCGCGGCCGCCGGGACGAGCCACTGGGTTGCGCGGTAGGCGCACCAGCCGGTGACGGCGAATGCGACCAGGAGCGCCGCGTCGAAGCCGACCCAGGCGAGGTCGTAGTGATGGGCGACGTGGCGGGAAGGGAGCGTGTACGTCAGGTAGAGCGTCCACGGGCCGAGGGCGATCGCGACGCAGAAGAGCAGCGGTGCGAGCCAGCGGGAGGTGGGTTTCACGAAACCGTTGTACCCTGAGCACGTGACCTCACGGAGGCCCAAGGCCGAGTCGCTGCTCGCCTGGGCGGCGGCCCTCGTCGGTCTCATCGGCATCGTCTCGGCGCTGACGCCGGAGCTCGCGGACCGCGTCGACCTCGTCGACGGCGTGCTGCCGCCGGGCGTCCCGGAGGCGGCGCGGGTGCTGACGCTGTCGTTCGGGATCGCGCTCGTCTGGCTCTCGCGCTCGCTCGCGAAGCGCCGACGCCGGGCGTGGCAGCTCGCCGTGGTCGTCGTCGCCGCGTCCGGGCTCGCGCATCTCGCCAAGGGCCTCGACTTCGAGGAGGCGACGGCGACGGCGATCCTCCTCGCGGCCCTGATCCGCTGGCGCAGCCGCTTCGACGTACCGGGCGACCGACGCAGTGCGCGGCCGCTCGTCGTCGCGCTCGTCACGGCGGCCGCCGCGATCGCGATTCCGATCGGCTTCGAGCTGCGCAACGTGACGGTTTCCGACCGCATTGCCGACGTCGTGACGGCGGTCGGCCTCCTCGCCGGCTTCGCCGCGCTCTACCTCTGGCTTCGGCCGCTGTCGGAATCGGTCGCGCAGACCGTCGCGGAGCACCGGCTCGCGCGCGACATCGTCGAGGAGTTCGGCCGCGACTCGCTCTCGTTCTTCGCGCTGCGCCGCGACAAGAGCTTCTTCTTCTCGCCGTCGCAGCGCTCGTTCCTCGCCTACCGCGTCGTCGGCGGCACGGCGATCGTCAGCGGCGACCCCGTCGGCGAGGCGACGGAGTTCGACACGCTGCTCGCCGAGTTCCGCCGCGTCGCCCGCGCGAGCGGCTGGCGGTTCGCCGTCGTCGGCGTGTCGGCCGAGAACCTGCCGCGCTACGAGCGGCTCGGCATGAAGTCGATCGCGATGGGGGACGAGGCGGTCCTGATCCCGTCGCAGTTCTCGCTCGACGGACGCGCGATCCGCAAGGTGCGCCAGTCGGTGTCGCGGCTGACCAAGGCCGGCTACACGTTCCGCGTCGTGCACGCGGAGGACGCCGATCGCCCCGCGGTCGACGCGGTCTCGTGCGCGTGGCGCGGTGCGAGCGCCGAGCGCGGGTTCTCGATGGCGATGGACGACCTGTACGCGGAGGGGACGCTGCTTGCGCTCGCAGAGGACGAGGGGGGCGAGCTCGGCGGCTTCCTCCACCTCGCACCGGCGCCTGCGCACGACGGCTGGTCGCTCTCGACGATGCGCCGCCGGCCCGGCACGCCGAACGGCCTGACCGAGTTCCTGATCGTCGAGGCGGCGCTGTGGGCGAAGGAGACCGGTGCGAGCGAGCTGTCGCTGAACTTCTGCGCGCTCAGCGACTTCATCGACGAGGAGCGGGCGACGACGCCGTCGCGGCGCCTCCTGCGACGCGGCCTGCTCGCCGCCGACAACGTCTTCCAGCTCGAGCGGCTGCACTCGTTCTCGCGCAAGTTCCATCCGGAATGGCGGCCGCGCTACGTCTGCGTCGAGAAGCTGACCGACCTGCCGCTCGTCGGGCTTGCCTACCTCCACCTCGAGCAGCTGTTGGTCCTGCCAGGCCCGTGGGCAAGGGCGCGCTGAGCGGCTACCGCGTCCTCGCGGGCGACCGCATCGCGTTCGCGCCGCCGAGCTGGAACCTCGCGGAGACGCGCCGTGCCGTCGTCGAGGTGCGCGACGGGCTGCAGCACTCGCAGGCGGCGCTCTGGCGCTTCCCGCCGGGCGGCGGCAACCGCCGCCATCGCGAGCAGGTGCAGGAAGAGGTCTTCTGCGTCCTCGAGGGGACGCTCACCGCGTATCTCGGCGACCCGGCCGAGCGGTTCGAGCTCGGGCCGCGCAGCATCGTCGTCGTCGAGGCCGGAACCGCGCTGCAGCTGCACAACGAGAGCGAGGACGACGTCGTCTTCTTCGCCTACGGCGCTCCGGCGCAAGCCTCGGATTACGTCGCAGAGAAGCTCCCTGACGCATACTGATCCGATGAGCAGCCAGCCGACGAC
>JBEQUF010000228.1:0-4296 GCA_040349295.1 Actinomycetota bacterium
CGCCGATGCCGGTCACCTGCTTGAGCGGCAGGACGAGCAGGATGCAGAGCACGGGCACGACGTACATGAGCACGCCGGTGATGCCGCTGCGGAGGATCGAGATCGGGACGTCGCGCTGCGGGTTCTCCATCTCCTCGGCGGCGCCGTTCTGCAGCTCGAAGCCGACGTAGTTGAAGAGCAGCACCGGCACGAGCCCGAAGAAGACGGCGCGCGTCGGCGCGGCACCGTGCATCGTGCCGTTGAAGCCGTGCTTCGCCCCGTAGATGATCACCGTCAGCGAGAAGAAGCCGAGGACGACCGCGCGGAGGAGCGCGCCGGCGTTCGGGATGTGCTTGCCGTACCGCAGCGACGCGATCGCGACGCCGATCGAGATCCAGATGAAGACGATCTTGTAGAAGTAATCGCCGAACGTCCCGTTGCCGATCGACGAGATGTTCGCGCTCCACGCGTCCTTCGTGATGAACGCGAGCGAGCCCCCGACCCACAGCGGGTTCGTGACCCAGTAGAGGATGGCCGCGATGCCGCCCTGGAAGCGGCCGAACGCGAGCTTCACCCACTCGTAGGGCCCGCCCTCCTGCGTGAAGGCCGCTCCGACCTCCGCCATCAGGAGCATGTACGGCACGACGAAGAGGATCGCGGTGATGATGAGCCAGACGAAACCCTGCGGCCCGTTCGACGCGACCGTGCCGAGCGTGTCGAGCCCGACGAAGGCGCAGACGGTGAAGAAGACCATGTCGAAGCGCCGCAGGGACTTGACGAGCTTCGACTTCTCTTCGAGGGCGAACTGCGTGGTGTGTTCGACGTCGACGGTTGTCATGCGGACGATCCTTTCATCATCGGGTCCCCAGTTCCATCCCCAGCAGGCGCGGCAGTCGCGCACCCGCCCGTGCAGCGAGCGGCGGCCGCCGACCGGCCTCCTCCGCTTCCTCGACCTGCATGATCGAATGCCGGACGAGCCCGCCGCCGAGCCGGCGGAGCGGCTCGGGCGGCAGGGTCGGCACACGGCGCGTCGCAAGCGGCAGGCGCGTCCACTCGTCCTCGACGCCGAGCGCGAGCGACGCGAGGATCTGGCCGCCGAGCCAGCTCGGACCGACGCCGTTCCCCGAGTAGCCGGCCCCGTAGTGCAGGCGCGTGCCGCGCTTCGTGCCGAAGAAGGGCAGGTGGTCGGCGGAGACGTCGATCGGCCCGCCCCACGCGCGCTCGACCCGCGCGGCCGCGAGTCCCGGCAGGAGCCGCCGCAGCCCCACCTCCGCGCGGAGCGCCGTCGGCTCGTCCTCCGAGAAGCGCGCGTCCACGAGGCCGCGGTAGCCGATCGGCCCCGACCCGCTGCCCATCAGCACGCGGCCGTCGTCGAGCGTCCGGAAGTAGTGGAGGAACATCCGCGCGTCGACGATCGCCTCGCCGCCCGTCCAGACGATCTCGTCGAGGAGCCCCGGTGCGGGCTCGGTCAGGACGACGTACGAGCCGAAGTTCGTCAGGTGCCGCGCCGCGGGGCGCCACGCGGTGAGGTGGGCGTTCGTCGCCAGGACGACGTCCCGCGCGCGGATCGTGCCGAGCGGCGTCTTCACCTCGCCGTCGCGCACGCGCAGCGCCGGCGTGCCTTCGTGCACCGAGACGCCGGCCTCGATCGCCGCCCGGCGCAGGGCGCGGACGAGCCGCCCGGGATGGACGGTCGCCCCGTCCGGGAACCACACCCCGCGCCGGAACACGGGCGACGAGGGCAGCTCGGCCTGCTCGCGCGGCACCGCCTGGTCGGGCCGGCCGACCGCCTCGGCGGCACGCACGGCCGCGTCGACCGCGGCGTCCTGCGCCGGCGCGGCGGAGACCATCAGCATCCCGCCCTCGCGCAGCCAGACGCCGTCGCCGAAGCGGTCCCGGACGGCCGGGACGATTCCCTCGCTCGCCCGCGCGAGCGCGAGCGCCTGCTCCTCGCCGAGCAGCGGCAGGGTCGACGCGAGCGTCGCCCAGTAGCCGTGGACGAAGCCGCCGTTGCGGCCGCTCGGCCCCGCGCCGCAGAGCTCCGCCTCGACGAGGACGACGCGCAGGGACGGATCGCGCTCGCGCAGCGACAGCGCCGTCCAGAGACCGGTGTAGCCGCCGCCGACGATCGCCACGTCGGCCGTCGTGTCGCCCGCGAGCGGCGGCGCCGCGGGCGCCCCCTCCTCCGACGCGAGTGCGTCCTCGAGCCACCACGACGGCAGGCTCGGCTTCATGCGCGGCGCGCGCGCCGGTTCTGCCAGAGGACGTTCGCGAGCATGCCGCCGACCGCGACGACGAAGATGCCCGTCCCGATCACGTTGATCTGCGGCGGCACGGCGACACGTGCGGCGCCCCACACGAAGAGCGGGAACGTCGTCACCGTCCCGGCGTTGAAGTACGTGATCACGAAGTCGTCGATCGAGAGTGCGAACGCGAGCAGGCCGGCGGCGAGGATGCCGGGCATGATCAGCGGCAGCGTGACGCGGAAGAACGTCACCACCTCGTTGGCGCCGAGATCCATCGACGCCTCCTCGAGATGCCGGTCGAAGCCGACGAGCCGCGCGCGCACCGTCACGACGACGTACGAGATGTTGAACATGATGTGGGCGATCAGGATCGTCCCGAAGCCCTGCGGGATCCGCCAGTTGAGGAACAGCGTCAGCAGCGAGGCGCCCATGACGATCTCCGGCGTCGCCATCGGCACGAAGATGAGGAGGTTCATGCCGCTCGAGCCGCGGAATTTGTAGCGGACGAGCGCGAGCGCGATCAACGTGCCGAGCACGGTTGCGACGAGCGACGAGAGGAGCGCGATCTCGATGCTGACGCGGAGTGCGCCGCCGATCCCGGGGTAGGCGAACGGATGCAGCCAGTTGCCGAACGTGAACCCCTGCCACGTGTAGTTGAAGCGCCCGCGCGGGTTGTTGAACGAGAACGCGATCACGATCGCGATCGGCAGGAACAGGTAGAGCAGCGCGAGCACCGCGTAGACGTCGAGCACCCGCCGGCGGATGGCGCCGATCATGCGCCGGCCGCCGACGTCAGCCGGTCGGTGCCGAGCAGCCGCGCGAACACGAGCACGAGCACGAGGATCGCGGCCATGAGGATGAAGGAGAGCGCCGCAGCGGTCGGGTAGTCGCGCAGCTCGAGGAACTCGGACTGGATGACGTTGCCGATCATGTACTGGCGCGGTGTGCCGAGCAGCTGCGCGTTGACGAAGTCGCCGGTTGCCGGGATGAACGTCAGCAGCACGCCGGCGAACACGCCGGGCAGCGACAGCGGGAAGGTGACACGCAGGAACGACCGCGCCCGGTTCGCGTACAGATCCTCCGCCGCCTCGATCAGCCGCGGGTCGACCTGCTCGAGGCTGACGTACAGCGGCAGCACCATGAAGGGCAGGAAGTTGTAGGTGATGCCGGCGATCACGGCCGCCGACGTCGCGAGCAGCCGCCCGTTCGCACCGAGGATGTGCAGATGCTGGAGCGTGTGGACGACGACGCCGTCGTCGGCGAGGATCGTCTGCCACGCGAGCGTGCGGATCAGGTACGTGACGAAGAACGGCGCGATCACGAGCAGGAGGAACAGGTTCTTCCAGCGCCCGCCCCGGAAGGCGATCCAGTACGCGAGCGGGTAGCTGATCGCGAGCGCGATCCCGGTCGCCGCACCCGCGTACCAGAGCGAGCGAACGAACTGCGTCTGGTACTCGCTCACCGCGTCGCTGAAGTTCGACCACGCCCAGCTGAAGCTGAACAGCGGGAAGAGCCCCTGCTCGAGGGACATCTTCGCGAGGTACCACATCGGCACCACGAAGAAGAGCAGCAGCCAGACCGTGCCCGGCGTCAGCAGCGCGTACGGCGCGCCGCCCTTGCGAAGCCGCGAGAGCACTCAGGCGCCGATCAGCTGCTGGAACGCCTTCTTGTACTTCACGTTGTTGACCGCGCTCGGGTCGATCTGATGCGCGTTGGCCAGCATCGCCTGCGTCGGGATGATCAGCGGGTTCTTCGCGACCGAGGGATCGATCTTCTCGAGCGCCTGCTTCGTCCCGCTGACCGGCGGGATGTAGTTGACGTAATCCTCGACCTCGGCCTGGATCTTCGGGTCGTAGAACCAGTTCATCAGCGTCGAGGCGCCGAAGACGTTGCCGCCCTTCGGGATCAGCATGTTGTCCGTCCAGATCATCGCGCCCGTCTTCGGCTGCACCCACTTCAGCCCCGGATGGTCGGCCTGCAGCTGCACCATGTCGCCCGACCACGCGAAGCAGGCGCTCGAGAAGATCGATCCCTCGGTCGCGAAGAACCCGCTGATCATCCCGACGCAGGC
>JBEQUF010000167.1:0-11694 GCA_040349295.1 Actinomycetota bacterium
GTGGTGTCCGAGTTCCTGCGTTACTTCCTCCTGTCAGAGGCAAAGTCGGGCCGGATCGGGGCGGCTGCGCCTGGTGTCGGGATTCATCACATCGGCTCGGCGAGGCTCGGTGCTTGGGCTGTCCCGCTCCCACCGCCTGAAGAGCAGATGCGAATTGTCGCAGCTCTCGAAGAGCAGTTCTCGCGACTTGATGCAGGCGAAGCTCAGCTTGAGCGGATCGTCAAGCGGATTCTGCAATGGCGGCGCACGCTTGTTATCGCAGGTCTCACCGGTCAACTAACAGAAGTCGATCCAAAGGATGAGCCAGCCGACGTGGCTCTGGCACGCGCGACCGCGGCGCGCGGAACGCGTCGGCGGCTCGGGACTCAGACGCCGCCTTTGATGGATCTCGTAGACCGCGTCCCAGCCCACTGGGTCTGGTCAACCGTCGAAGACGTTGCGACCCGAGTGACGGTCGGCCACGTCGGCCCGATGAAGCACGAGTACGTGCCGGAGGGGATTGCGTTCCTTCGCTCACAGAACGTTCGCGAGAACACGTTCGCGACAGAAGGCCTCCGATACATCAGCCCCGAGTTTCACGAGCGACTGCGTAAGTCCCGGATCGTCGGAGGAGATGTCGTAATCGTGCGATCCGGGACAGTGGGCGTCTCTTGTGTGGTGCCCGATTGGCTGGGAGAGGCGAACTGCGCTGATCTGGTGATCGTGCAACGTCCTGTCGCGGTCGACCCACACTTCCTGGCGTACTACATCAACGCGATGACACGAGGCTACGTCGCGTCGGAAACGGTCGGAGTCGCACTCGCACACTTCAACACCCGCTCCGTGGCGCAGCTCCCCATTCCTGTGCCGCCTCTCCAGGAGCAGGAGCGAATCGTCGCAGTGCTCCAACAGCGACTCTCGGTAGTTGAGATCGTGACTGCCTCAGTTCTCCAAGCCTCCCGACGATCTACACAGCTCCGGTCATCTGTGCTCGCGGCTGCCTTCCGCGGATCGCTAGTCCCCCAAGATCCCACCGATCCACCGGCAACGCGTTTGCTCGATCGCATCCGCACTGAACGCGCGGCGGCGACACCGGTCCGTCGGCGACCGAGAGTGAAAGCGTGAGCACACAAGACGGTCTCGTTCAGCGGCTGTGGAGTTACTGCAACGTCCTCCGCGACGATGGTCTCTCTTACGGTGATTACCTAGAGCAGCTCACTTACCTGCTCTTCCTGAAGATGGCCGACGAGCAGACAAGACCGCCGTTCGTACGGCCTGCCTTTGTCCCTGAAGGAATGGATTGGCAGAGCCTCCTCGTTCGTGACGGTGATGAATTGGAGGTGCACTATCGGCACCTGCTGGCGGAATTGGGTCGAAAGCCGGGAATGCTCGGTGTTGTATTTCGCAAGGCGCAGAACCGCATCCAAGATCCCGCAAAGCTCAGGCGACTCATCGTTGATCTAATCGATCGCGAGAGTTGGCTCACCCTCGACGTGGACGTAAAGGGCGACGCCTACGAGGGCCTGCTGGAGAAGAACGCCGAGGACGTGAAGTCGGGAGCAGGTCAGTACTTCACACCGCGCTCCCTGATCCGGGCGATCGTCGAGGTCATGCGGCCCGGGCCAGGGATGACGATCTGTGATCCAGCATGTGGCACGGGTGGGTTCCTCCTCGCCGCCCATGAGTGGATCTCACGCAACTACGAGTATCTCGATCCTGACGAGAAGCGACACCTTCGGTTCGACGCGATACATGGATGTGAGATCGTCGACAACACCGCCCGGCTCTGCGTGATGAACCTTCTGCTTCACGGGATCGGTGACGAGGACGCTGAGAGTCCCATCGTCGTGGATGACGCGCTCAAGGCGGATCCCGGTGACCGCTACGACATGGTGCTGACCAACCCCCCGTTTGGGAAGAAGTCCTCGATGACGGTCGTGAACGCGGAAGGAGAGACAGAGCGAGAGGACCTCGTGATCGTGCGCGATGACTTTTGGGCGTCTACATCCAACAAGCAACTCAACTTCGTACAGCACGTGAAGACGCTGCTCACGATCAACGGACGAGCAGCGGTGGTTGTGCCGGACAACGTGCTGTTCGAAGGCGGCGCTGGGGAGACGGTACGACGCAAACTGCTGGACGAATGCGACGTGCATACGCTCGTGCGCCTCCCACAAGGGATCTGGTACGCGCCCGGTGTGAAAGCCAACGTGCTGTTCTTCGACCGCAAACCTGCATCAGAACAACCGTGGACACGCGAGTTGTGGATCTACGACCTCCGGACGAACATGCACTTCACACTTAAGAAGAATCCGCTCACGTACTCACACCTCCAGGACTTCATCGATGCGTACTCGCCACACAACAGGGCGGGGCGCGTCGAGTCCGAACGGTTCAAGCGGTTCAAGTACGAGGAGCTGATCCAGCGCGACAAGACCAGCCTCGATCTGATCTGGCTTCGAGACGAGTCGTTGGAGGACATCGACAACCTTCCCTCACCCGACGTGATCGCGCTCGAGATCGTCCAAGATCTTGAAGCTGCACTGACGCAGTTCTCCGCGGTCGCCGGATCGCTTGCCCCGCCGCCTGAAGATTCCTGAGACGCCTGAGTCGCTCTAACCGAACGACGCGGGTGTACACAGCCGGGTACGCGGGAAATGACTCGACGGCGCCTGTTACTTCGCTGCGCTGCGGGTGAGCGAGGCGCTCGCGCTGACCTGGGATTGCGTGGACTTCGACAAGGGGCGGATCGATGTGAGGGCGGGCAAGACGAAGGCGAGCGTCAACACCGCCCCGCTCCCGCTGCCTCTGGCGAAGCTCCTGCGCGAGCATCGGCAGCGTCAGGTGGACGCCGGTCAGTTCGAGATCGGCGGCCTCGTCTTCAAGACGGCCACGGGGCGGCCTCAGAGCCGCAGGAACGCGCTCCGGGCCGTGAACAACGCGAGCAAGCTCGTGGGCCTGTGGAGCGACGAGGACGGCCGTGAGCCGGTTGGGATGCACGACCTTCGTCACTCCGCTGCGGCCTTCTACTTCGGCCAGGGCATCAAGACGCGGGCGGTGTCGCGGCTACTGCGCCACGCGAACCCGGTGGTCACCCAGACGGTCTATGGCGGACTCGCTCCCGCCGAGGAGACCGAGATCCTCGACAACGCGGTGGCGGCCTTCGGGGCCGTAGGGGACACCTCAGCCCTGTAGATACGCGCCGAGCGTCCCGGCGTCTTCGGCCTCATCGAGCGCGAGCAGAACTCTCGCCAAAGGAGGATGAACTTCGATCTGGTAGCGGTCGGCAAGTTCACGGACTTGCATGCCGCAGGCTTGTCGCAACTGACCAAGCGCGATCAGGAAGTCGCGGTTCATCGCTCCCCACTGGGGCGTACCCCGTGTCATGTCGAGGAACTGGCGGCACGCATCGCGCATCGCACGGACGGCGTGATTCGCGCCTGAGTCGTTGGCGAGGCGTTGCAGCGCCTTCGTCAACTCCTCACGGGTCCGGAGGACTGACTCCGTGACGTGCTCTACGTCTTCCGGGTTCCTTTGGTCGTAAGCAAGAGCACGGCGGTCTTCGAGGAAGATGATCAGATCGCGGACGATCTCAGCGTCTGTCTCCACCCACTCCCAGCTCGCCCCGAAGCCGAAGCCAGATGCACCAGTGAGCCGAGGCCGCCTGCTCGCCATGTGGCGGAAGGATACGGGGGACAACGAACTCTGACCAAACTCTGACCATCCGGGCCGGTGGCACCCGAAGCAGACCGGAAGTTTGGCTTACAATGCCGCTCCCGGGCGCGTAGCTCAGCGGGAGAGCACTCGCTTCACACGCGAGGGGTCGCTGGTTCGATCCCAGCCGCGCCCATCAGCCCGACGCAGGCGGCGCGAAGCGTCGTGTGCCGATGCACGCGTAGCCCGTCGGTGCGCGGATAGGCTCCTGCGATGGACGGTCCGGTTCGCAGCCTGCTGTCGTCCGCGCAGCTCGAGACGCTCGCGCACCTCGGCGAGGAGCGGACGGCGGACGTCGGCGACGTCCTCTTCCGCGTCGGCGACGCGACGTATCCCTTCATCGCGATCCGCGAAGGCGAGGTCGCGATCCTCGACGCGGCCGGCAACGAGATCGTCCGCCACGGCGACGGCAGCTTCCTCGGCGAGCTGAACCTGCTCTCCGGGCTGACCGTGTTCCTGACGGCGGTCGTGACGGAGCCGCTCCGCTACATCGCGATCGAGCGCGACGGCCTGCGCGAGCTCCTCTTCGAGGACAGCACGCTCAGCGACCTCGTTCTCTCGACCTTCATCGGGCGGCGCGAGGCGCTCCAGCGCGTCGACGGCATCGGCGTCGAGGTCGTCGGCCCGCGCTCGTCGCACGCGACGATGCAGCTGCTCGAGTTCCTGCGCGCGAACCGGATCCCCTCGACCTGGCACGACGCCGCGCCGCCAGACGGCGGCGAGCCGCCGCTCGTCCGGCTGCCCGGCGGCCGCGAGCTCGAGCAGCCGTCGCGCGGCACCGTGTTGCGCGCCCTCGGGATCGGCCGCGAGCTCGCGACCCGCGAGGAGGTCGACCTGCTCGTCGTCGGCGGCGGCCCCGCCGGCCTCGCGGCCGCGGTCTACGGCTCCTCCGAAGGGCTCGAGACGCTCATGGTCGAGGCGAACGCGCTCGGCGGCCAGGCCGGATCGTCGCGCCGGATCGAGAACTACCTCGGCTTCCCCGCCGGGATCAGCGGCAGCGAGCTGACGAGCCGCGCCGTCAACCAGGCGCGGAAGTTCGGTGCGCGCCCGGCGACGCCGTACCGCGCGATCGCGCTCGAGCCCGGCAGCGGTCTGCACGTCGTGCGCCTCGAGGAGGACCACGAGATCGCTGCGCGGGCGGTCGTCCTCGCCACCGGGGCGGACTACCGGCGGCTGACGCTCGACGGGCTCGAGGACTACGAAGGGACGAGCGTCTTCTACGCCGCGGGGCCTCCCGAGGCGCAGGCGTGCGGTGCCGCACGCGTCGGCGTCGTCGGCGGCGGCAACTCCGCCGGGCAGGCCGCGGTCTGGCTCGCGCGCGGCGGCGCGCTGGTGACGCTGCTGCACCGCCGCGGCGACCTGCGCGAGACGATGTCCGACTACCTCATCCACGAGCTCGAGCGCTTCGGCGTCGCCGTGCGCGACCGGAGCGAGATCGCCGAGCTGCACGGCGAGGATGGCAAGCTCGGGGCGGTCACGCTGACCGACGGCGAGCAGCTGCCCGTGTCCTTCCTCTTCTGCTTCCTGGGCGCGCAACCGTGCACCGAGTGGCTCGACGACGCCGTCGGGCGCGCGGCCGACGGGTTCGTCGTCACCGGCGAGAGCGTCGGCGGCGACCACCTGCTCGAGACGAGCGTGCCGGGGATCTTCGCGGCCGGCGACGTCCGCTTCGGCTCGACGAAGCGCTGCGCGGCCGCCGTCGGCGAAGGCTCGATGGCCGTGCAGTTCGTCCACCGGCACCTCGCGGCGGCGCGCGTCGCATGAGCGACCACTGCACGCATCTCGGTGAAGTCCAGCTGCGCGAGCTGCCGGCGGCGGTCGACGGCTGCGAGGAGTGCCTGCGCGACGGCGGCAAGTGGCTCCACCTGCGCATCTGCCTCGCGTGCGGCCACGTCGGCTGCTGCGACTCCTCCCCGGCCCGCCACGCGACGGCGCACTTCCACGAGACCGAACACGCGATCATGCGCTCGATCGAGCCTGGCGAGGACTGGAGCTGGTGCTACGTCGACGAGATCGCGTTCGTCATCGGCGGGATCCGCGGCAGCACGCAGATCCCGCCGTCACCGCTCGGCGGCTGAGTCAGGCGCCGAGCACGGCCTCCGCATCGCTCGAGTGGGTGCGATGGACGGGCAGGCCGATGCGGACGATCGTGCCGAGGCCGGACGCGCTGTCGACCGAGAGCCGGCCGCCGACGAGCGCGACGCGCTCGCGCATGCCGAGCAACCCGAAACCCGCGTGGTCGGCGGCGGCGTCGAACCCGTGGCCGTTGTCGGCGACCATCGCCTCGACCTCGCCGCCCTCCTCCCGGACGGCAACCTCGACCTTCGTGGCCGAGGAATGCTTGATCACGTTCGTGAGCGACTCCTGGACGACCCGGTAGAGCGTCTCCTCGATCTGCGGCACGAGCCGCGTGGGCTCGCGGCCGGCCTCGTAGGCGAGATCGACGTTCAGCTCGATTCGCAGCTCGCTGCTGCGTGACACGCGTCCTGTGAGCGCCTCGAGCGCCGCCTCCAGGCCGAGCTCGTCGAGCGTCGCCGGGCGAAGGTCGGTGATCAGGTCGCGCAGCCCGCGCATCGCGATCATGATCCGCTCCTGCGACTGGTTCAGCAGCGCGTCGCGCTCCAGGTCGTCCGGCGCGATCAGCGCGGTGGAGAGCATCAGCTTGAGCGCCGCGAGCTCCTGCAGCGTATCGTCGTGCAGCTCACGCGCCCACCGCTTCCGCTCCGTCTCGGCGGCGACGATGCTCCGCTGCAGCGTCTGCGCGCGAACGTCCTGGGCGGTCGCGACCGCCGCCGCTGCGCTCGTCGCGAACGCGGTCAGGAGATGCTCGTCGCGGTCGCTAAACTCCGGCCCGTCGCGCAGCCGGTCGAACCCGGAGAGGACGCCGAGCACGGTGCCGCGAAGCCGCAGCGGCACGAAGAGCCCCGCCTTCGCCTGGGTCTGCTCGGCGAGCGCGAAGCGCAGACGGCTCGGCGCGTCGTCGAGCCGCTCCGCCCGCCCGCTCCGCAGGACGTGACCGCTGACGCTGCCGGCGATCGGGATGCGCGCGCCGATCAGCGAGCCGTCGAGCTCGCCCGCCAGCGCCGCGACGACGAGATCGTCGCCGTCGTGCAGGAGGACGACCATCGCACGGGCCTCCGTCAGCGCCCGTGCGCGCTTCACGATCAGCTCGAGGACGTGGTCGAGGTCGGTGTCGCCCGCGAGCGCGTCGGCGATCTCGCCGGTCGCCTCGAGGCTCGCCACCGTACGCTCGAGCTCGTCGCGGCGCTCGCGCAGGAAGGAGTACGCGCGCGCATTCTCGATCGCGATCGCCGCCCACTCCGCGAGGACGACGAGCACGTCCTCGTCCGCCTCGTCGAACTCGCCCGCAGCCTTCTCCGTCAGGTACAGGTTGCCGTAGACCTCGTCCCGCACCCGGATCGGCACGCCGAGGAAGGTGCGCATCGGCGGGTGCCCGGGCGGAAAGCCGTACGACCTCGCATGCGAGCCCACCTCCCGCAGACGCAGCGGCTGCGGATCGCTCGTCAGGACGCCGAGCACGCCGCGGCCCCGCGGCAGATGCCCGATCGCGCGGATCGTCTCGGCGTCGAGCCCCGACGTCAGGAAGCGTTGGAGCTGCTCGCGGCGCTCGTCGAGCACGCCGATCGCCGCGTAGCGCGCACCGGTGAGCTCGCGGCCGGCAGCCATCACCCGCTCGAGCACCTCGTCGAGGTCGAGCTCGGAGACGAGCGAGCGGCCGACGTCGAGCAGCCGGCGCAACCGCTCCTCCTGCGTCATCGTCGCCGCGACGTCGGCGTCCATCAGGCGGCAGCTGCGTGCCGCGGAACGAGCGCCACCCAACCGGGGTCTCGCGTCGCATGCTCGAACGCATCCGCCGTCAGCCAGACGGCGAGGTAGCACGACTCGTCGTCGCACTCGCAGAAGAAGGCGATCGGCTCGTCGTCGCATCGGCCGTGCAGACGGTCCCACATGCGCTCGTTCACCCGCCGCTTGGTGTGCGTGTGGACTGCGATCACTGCGCGCTCCCTTCGATTGCACCTCGGCCCCGAGTTGACCGATTCGCCGCAGATTGGGAATCGAAGGCCGCAGTCGCACGCTCTTGGGGACTGCCGCGAGACCGAACCTAGCACTGCCTTCTGGCAATTGCTAGCGTTTCCTGAAGGATCCTGTAGGTCATCGATCGGGGCTCGAATGACGCCGAGCGGGGGCGAAAAACCGACGCTGCGGATCCTGATCGCGGACGAGGCGGCGGCGCCGCGCGACCAGCTCGCCGCACTGGTGTGCGAGCTCGGACATGAGGTCGCAGTCGCGGGCGGGCCTGACGTCGACGTCGCCCTCGTCGCCCTCGGAGCCGACCGCGACGACGCGCTGCACCGGATCTCGAAGCTCGTGCACGAGGCCGCGTGCCCGGTCATCGCCGTCCTGCACGAGCAGGACGCCCCGTTCGTCGCCGAGGCCGCGCGACGAGGTGTCTACGCCTGCATCACCCACGACGACGCGGACGAGCTGCGCGGCGCGATCGAGATCGTCCTTCACCGCTTTGCCGAGGTGCAGAACCTGCACCTCTCCGTCGACCGGCGCGCGCAGATCGAGCGGGCGAAGGGCATCCTCATGGAGCGCCACCACGTCGCCGCCGACGAGGCCTTCGAGCTGCTCCGCCGCCACTCGCAGCAGACGCGCCACAAGCTGAGCGACGTCGCCCGGGCAGTGGAGGAGAGCCACCTCCTGCTGCCCGGGCCCGACGTCTAGATCGGCTCGATCACGAGCTCCGGCTCGGCCGCCGGCGCCGTGCGCGTCCGGAGGAAGAGCGCCCCGAGTGCGGCCGCGAGCACGGCGAAGAGCGCGCCGATCAGGAACGCGACGTGGTAGCCGCCGGTGAGCGCGGCGAGGTTGCCGTCGCCGGCCGCCCGGAGATGGTTCGTCCGTGCCGACGCGGCGCTCGCGAGCACGGCGAGGCCGAGCGCGCCGCCCATCATGAACGCGGTGTTCGAGATCCCGGACGCAAGGCCCGCGTCCTGCGGCTCGACGTCGCTCATCGCCGCCATCAGCACCGGGTTGAAGGCGAGACCGCCGCCGACGCCGATGAGGATCATCGCCGGCAGGACGTCGACGGCGAACGACCCGTGCACCGGCGCCCGCGCGAACCAGAGCAACGCGAGCGACGCGATCCCGAGCCCGACGGCGAGCGGCGTCCGGAACCCGTAGCGCATGACGAGCCGCGCCGAGAGGCCGAGCGAGGCGGCCATCATGATCACGTTGCCGGGCAGGAACGCGAGCCCGACCTGCAGCGGGCTGTAGTGCAGCACGAGCTGCAGGTAGAGCGCCGACAGGAAGAAGAGCGCGAACATCGACGCCGCCCACAGGACGCCGACCGTGTTCGCGACCGAGAGATTGCGATGCCGGAAGACACGCAGCGGCATCAGCGGCGCCGCGACGCGCGACTCCCACACGACGAAGCCGACGATCACGACCACGGCTGCCGCGAGCAGGCCGAGCGTCTGGCCCGACGTCCAGCCGGCGGTGTTGCCGTTGACGATCGCGTAGACGGCGAGCACCATCGCGCCCGTGATCGCGACCGCGCCGGCGACGTCGAGCGACGTCTTCTGCGCACCCGTGTGCACGGCGGGCAGGAGCGGCAGCCCCGTCGCGAGGACCGCGATGCCGATCGGCAGGTTGACGAGGAAGATCCAGTGCCAGCCGACGAGGTCGGTGAGGACGCCGCCGGCGAGCACGCCGATGCTGCCGCCGCCCGACATGACGAAGCCGAAGACGCCCATCGCCTTCGCCCGCTCGCCCGGCTCCGTGAAGAGGACGACGATGAGCGAGAAGGCGACCGCGCTGACGACGGCGCCGCCGAGCCCCTGCACGGCGCGCGCGGCGATCAGCATCCCCTTCGTCGTCGAGACGCCGCAGACGAGGCTCGCGACGGTGAACGCGCCGACGCCGCCGAGGAACAGCCGGCGATGCCCGAAGAGGTCGCCGAGGCGCCCGGCGAGGAGCAGGAAGCCGCCGAAGGTGAGCATGTAGGCGTTGACCACCCACGCGAGCGACGTCTGCGAGAACCCGAGGTCGCTGCGGATCGACGGCAGCGCCACGTTCACGACCGTCGTGTCGACGACGATCATCAGATCGCCGACGCAGAGGATCGCGAGGGCGAGCCAGCGGGTTCTCGTGCTCAGGGTGTCGGCGGTCATGCGGCTCCTCTCGATTCGACGGTCACCGCATATGACCGGGCCCCTGCCCGGAACTCATCGGCTACGGCTGCGCGAGATCCAGCGTAACCGGCTCGAGCTCGATGCGCTCACGCCGCACGACGAGCGCGAGCGACGCGATGCCGGAAGCGAACGCGAGGCCGGCGATCGTCTCCCACCCGTGCCGGTACGCCCCGAGCCCGGGCGCGACGCCGAGCACCGCGACGAGGATCGCCACGCCGACGGTGTAGCCGAGCTGCCGGGCCATGTTGATCAGCGCGGAGCCGGTGGCGAAGCGCTCCGGCGGGAGCGAGCCGGCGGCCGCCGCCGTCCAGGTCGGCAGCGTCAGGCCGACGCCGGTGCCGGTCAGCAGCGTCCCCGGCAGCATCGCGCCCGCCCAGTCGGCGTGCACGCCGATCACGGTCGCCCACCAGACGGCGCCGCACGCATAGACGAGGCCGCCGACCGCCGCGAGCGGCCCGGGCCCGGTGCGATGGACGAAGCGGCCGGCCGCGATCGCCCAGAGCGGCACCATCAGCGGCCCCGGCGCGAACGCGAGCCCGGTCTTCAGCGCCGACCAGCCCCACATCGTCTGCGCCCAGACGACGACGGAGAGCAGCATCGCCGCGAAGGCCGAGCTGAAGACGAACATCGCCACGACCGACGCCGTGAACTGCCGGTTACGGAGGAGATGGAGCTCGACGATCGGGCTGTCGTGAGCGGATGAGCGGCGGAGGAACCAGGCGAGGAGGAGCACGCCGGCGGCGAACGTGCCGAGGATCCGCGGCGAGCCCCAGCCCCATGCCTCCGCCTTGACGAGCGCGAGCGTCACCGCGGCCGACGCGAGGGCGAGCAGCGCCGCGCCGAGCAGGTCGGGCGCCGGCTCCTCGATCCGCGGCGGCGAGGGCAGCCAGCGGCGGCCGGCGACGAGGGCGGCGATCCCGATCGGGACGTTGACGAGGAAGATCCAGCGCCAGCTCGCGGTGACGAGCAGCCCGCCGAGCACCGGGCCGAGCGCCGCGGCGATGCCGGACATCGCGGCATAGATCCGTACCGCGCCCGCCCGCCGCTCGGGCGGATAGGCGGCGAGCAGCAGACCGAGCGACGCCGGGATCAGCAGCGCGGCCCCGGCGGCCTGGACGACCCGCGCGCCGATCAGGAACCACACGTCGGGCGAGGCGGCGCACGCGGCGGAGGCGGCGACGAAGAGCGCGATGCCGAGCAGGAAGCCGCCCTTGCGGCTCGAGCGGTCGGTGAGCCGTCCCGCAGGCACGAGCAGCGCGGCGACGACGATCGCGTAGGCGTTCAGCACCCACGACAGCGTCGAGAGCGCGACGCCGTCGAAGCCGCGCGTGATCGCGGGGAACGCGACGTTGACGATGAAGAGGTCGAGCGTCGCGAGGACGACCCCGACGCACACGATCACCAAAGTCCGTTTCATGACGCAACTGTCTATCAGATACGCTTCGGTCTGTGCTGAAGCGCGACTACGAGACCCAGCCGCTGTGCGGCGTCGCCCGGACGCTCGAGGTGGTCGGCGAGCGGTGGACGCTGCTGATCGTCCGGGACGCCTTCCTCGGACTTCGACGCTTCGACGAGTTCCAGGAGAGCCTCGGCATCGCCCGCAACGTGCTCACCGACCGGCTCAACCGGCTCGTCGGCGAGGGCATCCTCGAGCGCGTCCGCTACAGCGAGCGGCCCGAGCGCTTCGAGTACCGGCTCACCGCCAAGGGCCGCGAGCTGAACCTCGCCCTGGCGGGCCTGCGGCAGTGGGGCGACCGCTATCTCAGCGAGCAGCCGCCCCGCGTCC
>JBEQUF010000169.1:0-24531 GCA_040349295.1 Actinomycetota bacterium
GCGTGCTGGGCCGCGCGGGCAAGCGTTCCGCCTAGGGCCGAATCGGCCCTGTCTCTGGTGCCAGACACGGGCCTTTCGTGACACGTGCGACCGGTCGTTGCGGGATTCCGGCCAGGTGAGCCCCGCGAGCCGGTGTCAGACACGAGGGAGACGCGAGGGGCAAGAATTCGCGCCCGCGGGCATCTGAAGAGCGATGTTCCTTGCGGCTCTCCTGAGCGCGGTGACGCTCGCGGCTCCCGCGCAGACCACGGCACAGACGCGCGTCTTCTCGGACCAGCTGCCGGACGGCCTGCCGCCGGCGCTCATCCAGTTCGCGGCGACCCACTACGCCGGCGCACAGAAGCTCGGTGCGACGACGACGGACGAGCTGAAGCGCGTCAACCCGCAGTTCTTCGCGATCCAGTACCGCCTCGGGCTCGGCCTCGGCCGTACGACCCAGGTGCGCTTCGGGAACACGTGGGTGCCGGAGTGGCCGAAGCAGCCGCTCGCGCGATGGTTCTACACGTGGGACGGCAAGCGCGTGCGCCAGACCTGGGGCTGGTACCTGATGAACCCGGACGACGCCTCGTGGCGCGCGTACTGGGTCGCGCAGGTGCGCAAGCAGGTTGCGACGACGCACGCGGACGGCGTCTTCATGGACTCGACGAGCGTGCCGAACGACTTCGGCGCGTCGACGTACACGCCGCCGCTGCCCGCGTACGACCCGGCGTGGGAGCTCGGCTGGTCGAAGAAGATCGAGCGCTGGCTCGCGTACACGCAATCGCACGTCGGCAAGCCGATCGTGGTCAACGCCGGCGCCTGGGTGACGACGCGTGAGAAGACGAGCTACGCGAACGCGGCCGGGGTGATGATCGAGGGCTTCGCTACGAACCTCGCGCCGGCGGACTGGCAGCTCGAGCTGTCGCGCGCGCTCACGCTCGTCGACCTCGGCAAGATCGTCATCTGCCAGTCGTACCCCGACGTGAACGACGTGACCGCGCGGATGTTCGACCTCGGCTCGTACCTGCTCATCCGCGGCAGCCACACGTACGTCAACTTCGGCGAGGGAATCCAGGTCAGCTGGTTCCCCGAGTACGGCCTCGACCTCGGCGCTCCGGTCGACCCGCCCGGCCTGCGCGAGGATCAGGGCGCCTTCGTCCGCCGGTTCGCAGGTGGGCTCGTCGTCGTCAACCCCGGCGACTCGACCGTCACCTACAAGCTGCCGGCGCCGATGCGCGAGGAGACGCCGAGCGGCGGCGGAGCCGTCCCGGACTCGGGTGTGGTGCCGGCGCAGTGGGGCATCTCCGAGAGCACCGTGACCACGGTCACGCTCGACCCGCGGCACGCTGCCGTCCTGCTCAAGTGAGAGGCGCCCTGGCCGGTGCGCTTGCCGCCGCGGCGTGGCAGGCGTGCGACCCCGTCCTCAAGCGGCTGTCGGGCTCGCCCTACTCGGACGCCGAGCTGCTCGGACCGTTCATCGCCACCGGCCGGTACGAGTGGCTCGCGAACCTCGCGACGCATTCGGCTGCGGGGGCGGGGTTCGGCTTCGCGTTCGAGCGGCTCGGCGGGCGGACCGTGCGGGCCGGCGTCGCCGCCGCGCTGGCCGAGAACACGCTGCTCTGGCCGGCGATCGGCGTCGTCGAGCTCGTCCATCCGAAGCGGCGGAGCGGGGAGTGGCCGCGCCTCGTCACGAGCCCGCGCGCCTTCGCGTCCGCGACCGTCGGGCACGCGTTCTTCGGGGCGCTGCTCGGCCTGGGCGTGCGACGCCGCGTGTAGCCGGCCTCCCCGGGCAGTCGAAGCCGCGCTGGCATAGTGGCCGGATGCAGGCCGTCCTGGATGTCCCGAACGACGTCGCCGCCGAGCTCGCGAGCATCGGCGACGGCGTGCTCGGCGCGCTCCGCGAGCGCCTCGGCGCGCAGATCAACCTGCGCGGCAACCGCCTGACGCTCGACGGCCCGGAGGACAAGGTCTCGGTCGCCCGCGCGGTGATCGAGGAGCTCGTCGAGCTCGTCGAGAGCGGCCAGGAGATCGGCGCGGGCACCGTCGACACCGTCCTGAACGCGCTCGACGAGTCGGAGGACGTCCGCGACATCTTCGAGGACGTGCTCTGGTCGCACCGCGGCAAGAAGATCACGCCGAAGACGGTGACGCAGAAGCGGTACGTCGACGCGATCCGCGCCCGCACGATCACGTTCGGCATCGGCCCGGCCGGGACGGGCACGACATACCTCGCGATCGCGCTCGCCGTCGCGGCGTTGAGCGACCGCGAGGTCGGCCGGATCATCCTCACCCGCCCGGCCGTCGAGGCAGGCGAGCGACTCGGCTTCCTGCCCGGAGACCTGCAGGCGAAGGTCGACCCGTATATGCGGCCGCTCTTCGACGCGCTCTACGACACGATGGACGCCGAGAAGCTGAACGGCTACCTCGAGCGCGGGACGATCGAGGTGGCGCCGCTTGCCTTCATGCGGGGCCGCGCTCAGCCGCTGTCGAGGATGGTGCTGACGCCCTTCGGATTCCAGCCGATCGGGAGCCTGCGAGTGGGCGACCTCGTCACGGGCTCCGACGGGCGGCCGACACCCGTGCTCGGTGTCTATCCACAGGGCCGGAAGCAGGTGTTCCGGGTGCGCACCCAGGACGGTGCGGAGACGATTGCCTGCGGCGAGCATCTGTGGCATGTCTACACCGCCTCCGATCGGCGGCGCGAGACCCATGGCCGGGTGCTCGAGACGCAAGAGATGATCGGAAACCTCCGGCAAGGGCACCAGCATCGGTACGAGCTCCCGCTCTTGAGCGAGCCGGCGGCATTCGAACCGCAGGACATCCCGATCGATCCCTACGCACTCGGCCTCCTTCTCGGCGACGGCTGTCTCACAACGACGACGACGCCGTCGTTCACGACGGCCGACCCGGAGCTCGCGGAATCGCTCGAGGCGGCGCTGGACGGGATCGAGGTGCAGCGGAAGGGCGGCTACGACTATGTGCTTCGCAACGTCCACGGGAGCCGCGGTGGTGTCATAACGACGAATCCTGTGACCGTTGCCTTGCGCGAGCTGGGTCTCGCGGGGACGCGTTCGCAAGACAAGTTCATCCCCTCGGCGTATCTGCTCAACGACGTGGCCACTCGCGTCTCGCTGTTGCAGGGGCTGCTCGACAGCGACGGCGGACCCGTCACGCAGCACGGACGGACGTGCCGGATCCAGTACACGACGTGCTCTCCGGATCTGCGCGATGACGTGATCCAGCTCGTCCGGTCGCTCGGCGGCGTCGCCTATTCGCGCCGCCGCCAGGCGGAGGGCCGTGCGCCGGGCTTCGCGCAGGGCCGGCCGATCGAGGATCGCCACGATGCGTTCGTCCTGGATGTCCGCCTGCCGTCGTCGATCGAGCCGTTCCGGCTCCGCCGGAAGCGCGAGCGCTATGAGCAGACGGGTGGCGGACGGCCGATGCGCTTCATCGACAGCATCGAGCCGGTCGGCGAGGACGAGACCGTCTGCATCCAGGTGGCTGCAGCGGACTCCCTCTACGTCACCGACGACTTCCTCGTGACGCACAACACGCTGAATGACAGCTTCATCATCCTCGACGAGGCGCAGAACACCTCGCCGGAGCAGATGCAGATGTTCCTGACGCGGCTCGGCTTCGGCTCGAAGGTCGTCGTCACCGGCGACGTCACGCAGATCGACCTGCCGCGCGAGCAGCGCTCCGGGCTGATCACGGTGCAGGAGATCCTCAGCGGCGTCGACGGGATCGAGTTCGTGCACTTCGGGCATCAGGACGTCGTGCGCCACAAGCTCGTGCAACGGATCGTCGAGGCGTACAAGCGCCACGCCGAACGCAACGCGTGATCGAGATCGAGGTCGACAACCGGTCGGGTGTCGCCGTCGACGAGGGTGCCGCGTGCGAGCTCGCGCGGCGCGTGCTCGCGGGCGAGGGCGTCTCGGAGGGCGAGCTCGGGCTCGCGTTCGTCGGGCCGGACGAGTCGCGCGCGCTGAAGAGGGAGCATCTCGGGATCGACGAGGCAACCGACGCCCTCGCCTTCCCGATCGACGAGCGCGACGAGCTGCCGGAGGGACTGCCGCGCCAGCTCGGCGACGTCGTCGTCTGCCCGCAGGTCGTCGGCGACGAGTGGCGAAAGCCGCTTGTGCACGCGCTGCTGCACCTGCTCGGCTACGACCACGGGGACGAGATGGAAGCGCAGGAAGGGCTCTACACATGAGCGCGCCGGGACGGGCGCCGACCCTGCTCGACAGCTTCAACTACGCGTTCGAAGGGATCATCCACGTTCTGCGGACGCAGCGGAACCTCCGCATCCACTTCGCGCTCGCGATCGCCGTCATCGCCGCAGCGGTCGCGCTCGGCGTCGATCGTCTCTCGCTGATCGCGCTGCTGATCGTGATCGCCTTCGTCCTCGTCGCGGAGATGGTCAACTCGGCGATCGAGGGTGCGATCGACGTCTCGACGACCTCGTTCGACCCGAACGCGAAGCTGGCGAAGGACATTGCCGCAGGCGCGGTGCTCATCGCGTCGATCACCGCGCTCGCCGTCGGCTATCTCGTCTTCGCGCACGCGGCCGCACATCGCGGTGCGCGTGTCCTCGACCGTGTGCGCGACGCGCCCGCCGAGATCGCGCTCGCGGCGCTCGCGCTCGTCATCCTCATCGTCATCGCGACGAAGGCGTGGACGGGGCGCGGGACGCCCTTGCGCGGTGGGCTGCCCTCCGGCCACGCGGCGCTCGCGTTCGGCGCCTGGATGGCAGCGACCTACGTCGTCGACGACCGCCATCGCTTCCTCATCTCGTCGCTGACGTTCATCATGGCGCTCCTCGTCGCCCAGACCCGGGTCGAGGCCGGCGTCCACTCCGCGCTCGAGGTGTTCTACGGCGGCATCATCGGAGCCGTGACGACGCTCCTCGTCTTCCAGGTGCTGACATGACCGGCGACCAGCTGCTCGCCCTCGCGGACGAGGCGGCGAAGGCCGCGTATGCGCCGTACTCGAACTACCTGGTCGGCTGCGCGCTGCTCCTGAAGGACGGACGGGTCGTCACCGGCTGCAACGTCGAGAATGCCGCGTACCCGCTCGGGGTCTGCGCGGAGCGGACAGCGATCTCGAAGGCGGCGAGCGACGGCGTGCGGCCCGGCGACATCGAGGCGGCCGCGATCAACGCCTCCCCCTGCGGCGGCTGCCGCCAGTGGCTGCACGAGTGGAAGGTCGAACGGGTCTGGTTCCGGCGCGAGGACGGCTCGATCGCCGACTACGCCCCCGCGGGCGCACTGCTGCCGGATACGTGGAACCTGCCGTGAAGTCCGGCTTCGTCGCCGTGGCGGGACGGCCGAACGTCGGCAAGTCGACGCTCGTGAACGCGCTCGCGGGCCGGAAGGTCGCGATCGTCTCCGACAAGCCGCAGACGACGCGCCGGCGCATCTTCGGCGTCGCCAACGGCGAGGACTTCCAGCTCGTGCTCGCCGACCTGCCCGGTTTCCAGCGGCCGCAGGACGCGCTGACCGAGCGGATGCAGAAGACGGTCGACAGCTCGTTCGAGGACGTCGACGGCGTCCTCTTCGTCCTCTCCGCGCGCGAGCGGATCGGCGCCGGCGACCGCTTCATCGCCCAGCGCGTGTTCGCGCTCGGCGTGCCGGTCGTGATCGCGATCAACAAGGTCGACCGCCTGAAGGCCGGCCACATCGCACAGCAGATGCAGACCGCGTCGCAGCTCGGCGACTTCCACGCGATCCACCCGGTCAGCGCGAAGACGGGCGACGGGATCGGCGAGCTCCGCGAGGAGCTCGTCGGGCTGCTGAGCGAGGGCCCGCTCTACTTCCCGCGCGAGCAGGCGACCGATCTGACGGACGCCGACCAGATCGCCGAGCTGATCCGCGAGAAGGCCCTCTGGCTCACTCGGGACGAGGTGCCGCACGCGATCTCGGTCGAGATCGAGGAGCTGGGGGAGACGTTCCTCCGCGCGTTCCTGCTCGTCGAGACCGAGTCGCAGAAGCAGATCCTCGTCGGCAAGGGCGGCGCGATGATCAAGCAGATCGGCACCCGCGCGCGGCCCGAGATCGAGGCACTGCTCGGGCGGCAGGTCTTCCTGGAGCTGACCGTGAAGGTGCGGCCGCACTGGCGCCGCAACGAGTCGCAGCTCGAGCGGCTCGGACTCTAGATCTAGACGGCCGCGAGCTCGTGCGCGGCGTCGAGCCGCAGCCCCGTCGCCGGATCGAAGTAGTGGAACTTCGTCGGGTCGACGGCGAGCCGGAGCCGCTGCCCGACGCGCGCCGTCGTCTGGGGATGGACGCGTGCGGTGAACCGCGCCTTGTCGGTTGCGAGCAGCTGGTCGTCGTCGCCCGCCGCCTCGCGCACCTCGCTGACGTCGACGGGCGGCGCGTCGATCTGGAAGATGACGTGCGCGTCGGCGCCGAGATCCTCGACCACCTCGACGTCGACGTCGATCGTCGGCAGCGACGGGTCGGCGAACGCGGCGTCCTCGAAGGCTTCCGGGCGGATGCCCGCGATCACGCGACGCGAGTCCGGCAGCGCGGTGGGGAGGTGGAAGCCCGCGAACGCGAGCGTCCCTGCCGCGACGTCGGCCTCGACGAGGTTCATCGCCGGCGAGCCGATGAAGGCCGCGACGAAGAGATTGACCGGCGTCGCGTAGAGCACCTGCGGCGTGTCGACCTGGAGGATCCGGCCGTCGCGCATGACCGCGACCCGCTGCCCGAGCGTCATCGCCTCGACCTGGTCGTGCGTCACGTAGACGGTGGTCGTCCCGAGCCGTGCATGGAGCGCCGAGAGCTGCGCGCGCATCGTCACGCGGAGCTTGGCGTCGAGGTTCGAAAGCGGCTCGTCCATCAGGAAGGCCTTCGGCTCGCGCACGATCGCGCGCCCCATCGCGACGCGCTGCCGCTGCCCGCCGGAGAGGGCGGCCGGCCGCCGGTCGAGCAGGTCATCGAGCCCGAGCAGCTGCGCCACCTCGGCGACGCGGCGCGCCGTCTCGGCCTTGGTGGTCTTGCGCACCTTCAAGCCGTACGCGAGATTGTCGCGCACGCTCATGTGGGGATACAGCGCATACGTCTGGAAGACCATCGCGATGTCCCGCGAGCGCGGCGGCAGGTCGGTGACGTCCTTCGCGTCGATCCAGATCGTCCCGTCCGTCGCCTCCTCGAGGCCGGCGATCATCCGCAGCAGCGTCGACTTGCCGCACCCGGAGGGGCCGACGAGGACGAGGAACTCGCTGGGCGCGATCTCGAGCGTGACGTCGTCGACGGCGACGACGCCGCCGTCGAAGGCCTTCGTGACGCCTTCGAGCAGGATCCCGGATGCCATGAGTGGATCTATACATCAGGGGCGCGTCCGTCGCAATGGCATTGACCAATTTCCGATGATCCGGTTACACTGGGGCACGTGAGCGCCCAGCCGCGCGTGACGAAGCAGAGCGAGACCAGGCGCCAGGTCCTCGACCTGATCGAGCGCCTGGGGATCGGCGCCGCCATCCCGTCGGAGCGGCAGCTGAGCGCCGATCTCGGCGTCTCGCGGCTCACCGTCCGGGCCGCGCTCGACGACCTGGCCCGCGAGGGGCACCTCGTCCGGCGGCGCGGCGCCGGCACCTTCGTCCAGCAGCCGAAGATCGCCCAGGAGCTGACGATGACCTCGTTCAGCGAGGACATGCGGCGGCGGGGGATGGTGCCAGGCAGCAAGACCGTCTCGCTCGCGAACGAGCTTGCCGGCGCGCGGCTCGGCCGGGCCTTGCAGGTCTCGCCGGCCGAGAAAATCCTGGTTATCAAGCGGTTGCGCCTCGCCGACGGCGAGACGATGGCGATCGAGACGCTCCACCTCCCGGAGCGGCTCGTGCCCGGGCTCGAGCCCAAGGACCTCGACAACGGCTCCTTCTACGACCTCCTCTCGCAGCGGTTCGGGATCCGCATCGCCGAGGGCACGCAGGCGATCGAGCCGACCGTGACGAACGAGGAGGAGTCGGCCGCCCTCGGTGTGCCGCTGCACTCGCCCGCGTTCCTCTTCGAGCGGACGAGCCGGGACGAAGCGGGCCGGACCGTCGAGTTCGTCCAATCCGTCTACCGGGGCGACCGGTACCGGATCGTGACCGAGCTCAGCCGCCCGCGCCAGTAGTCCACCGCCCGTTCACCGGACCGTCTTGACAGGAATGGTCTGGTGTGCGATAACCCGCCCGTGGCCAATTGGTATAGACCACTCGGCGCAGGAATCCCGCCGGCCACAGGGCAGCGCGCCGACGGCTCGAGGAGTGTCGTATGAGGCTACGAGTTACCGCTGCGATCGTCGCAGCGGTGTCGCTCGGGGTCGTTGCCGCGTCTGCGCAGGCGGGTCCGCAGCGGGCTGCAGCGAGCAAGCTGACCGTCTGGCTCCAGGTCGACGCACAGACCGGCTGGCCGGATGTCGTCGCAGCGGCGAACCAGCAGTTCCAGGCCGACCACCCCGGCTACACCGTCGACGTCCAGTACCAGAACTGGGGCGATCACCTCCAGAAGTTCGACGCGGCCCTCGCGGGCGGCGGCGGCCCCGACGTGATCGAGATGGGCAACACCGAGATGACGAAGTACATGGCGGCAGGCGCATTCGCCGACCTGACGTCGTACAAGGGCACGTTCGCGAACTCGAGCAACTGGCTCGCCGGTCTCGCGAAGTCGGGCGTGTACGGCGGCAAGATCTTCGGCGTGCCGTACTACGCGGGCTCCCGCGTCGTCACGTACCGCACCGATCTCTGGAAGAAGGCCGGGATCAAGACCGCACCGTCGACGCTGGCGCAGTTCAGCGCCGACCTCGGCAAGCTCGCGGCCGCCGGCAAGGGCACGAAGGGCTTCTCGCCCGTGTACATCGCCGGCACCGACTGGTACTTCGCGATGAGCTTCGTCTACGACTACGGCGGCACGATCGCGACCACGCACGCCGGCAAGTGGGTCGGCGCGCTCGACTCGAAGAACGCGATCGCCGGCCTCACCGCCTTCAAGAACTTCTGGAAGGCGGCGTCGAAGGCGACGCCGACGTCGGACGAGAACAACCCCGCTCCGTACACCGTCTTCTCGCAGGGCGGCGCCGGCGCGGTGGTCGGACCGGCGTGGTTCAGCTGCTGCACCGGTGACAAGTACAAGAGCGTCACCGCGCAGTTCGTCATGCCGAGCCACACGAAGGGCCAGGTCATGCCGGGCTTCCTCGGCGGCTCCGACCTCGCCGTGCCCGTGACGAGCAAGCAGACCTCGCTCGCCGCGGACTGGATCAAGGACTTCACCTCGACGAGCGCCGAGCGCTCGCTGCAGGCGAAGGGCAACATCCCGAACGCAACGTCGCTGCTCGGCACGAACGTGAACGAGCGGGCGGCGGCGCGGAGCTGGTTCGTCCCCCAGGCGAAGCACTGGGTCGACGTCGAGAACGGCAATATCCTCCGCAACATGCTCGCGCAGATCCTCAAGGGGAAGCTGACGGTGGCGCAGGCCGCGTCGTCCGCGAGCGACAACATCACCTCCGTCCTCAACCAGTCCTAGTCCGGGCTGCAGCTCGACCCTCCGACGACAATGGCCGTATCCGCCGAGACCGAGCATCGCCTGCGGTCTCGGCGGCGGCCGTTGTCGCGCGCGAGGATCGCGAGTGCGTCGGTGCCGTATGCGCTGCTCGCACCGGTGGCGCTCGTCCTCGCCGCGATCCTCGGCTACCCGATCTACAGCCTCGTCCGGCTCTCGCTCCAGCACTACCAGCTGTTCGAGCTGATCCGGCACAAGGGCCAGTACATCGGCCTGAAGAACTTCGGCAGCGTCCTCCACGACCAGGTCTTCTGGCACACGGCGCTCCGCACGATCGTGTTCACGGTCGCGAACGTCGGCCTGACCATCGGTCTCGGGATGCTGCTCGCCCTGCTCTTCATCCGCATCTCGACGTGGGTGCGCATCCTGCTCACCGCCGGCCTCGTGCTCGTCTGGGCGATGCCGCCGGTCGTCGCCGTGCAGATCTTCAACTGGATGACGAACGCGCAGAACGGCGTCGTCAACTACACGCTGACGAAGCTGCACTTCGGCGACTACTTCCAGCACGACTGGATGGGGAGCACGTTCTCGCAGCTCGGGCTCGTGACCGCGCTGATCGTCTGGGGCGCGCTGCCGTTCGTCGCGATCACGCTCTACGCAGCGCTCTCCCAGGTGCCGCACGAGCTGCTCGAGGCGGCGCAGATCGACGGCGCGCGGACGTGGCGCATCTTCCGCGACGTGACGATCCCGGTCATCCGGCCCGTCCTGCTCATCCTGACGAGCCTGTCGATCCTCTGGGACTTCGGCGTCTTCACGCAGCCGTATCTGCTGATCGGGCAGCCGCACATCCATCCGGGCAACTACCTGATGGGCATCTACCTCTTCGAAGAGGGGTACGTGAAGACCGACTTCGGCCGCGGCGCCGCCATCTCGATCCTCATGCTCGTGATGGTCTCGATCATGAGCGTCGCCTACGTGCGGCGGATGCTGAAGGTTGGTGACATCGACTGAACAGGCGGCACGCCCACCGCGCGCTCTGGAACACGCTCGCCCTCGCGATCTTCGTCGTGATGGTCTTCCCGATCTTCTGGATGGTCTCGACTGCGTTCAAGAAGCAGGACGAGGTGACGAGCGTGAAGCCGACGTGGTTCCCGCTCCACCCGACGCTGCAGCACTTCCGCGACGCGATCGACCACCCGTTCTTCTGGCAGGACGTCAAGAACAGCCTGATCGTCGTCGTGGTCACGGTGCTGATCTCGCTCGCGCTGTCGTTCGTCGCGGCCGTCGCGCTCGCGAAGTACCGCTTCACCGGGCGCAAGGTGTTCATCCTCGCGATCATCGGCATCCAGATGCTGCCCGGCGCGGGGCTGATCATCCCGCTCTACGTCGTGCTCGCGAAGTACCACCAGGTGAACGTGCTGAGCGGCGTGATCATCACGTACCTGACCTTCGCGCTCCCGTTCTGCGTCTGGACGCTGCGCGGGTTCATCATCGGGATCCCGAAGGATCTCGAGGAGGCCGCGATGGTCGACGGCTCGACGCGGATCGGCGCCTTCGTGAAGATCCTGCTGCCGCTCGTCGCGCCGGGGCTCGTGGCGACGAGCGTGTTCGCGTTCATCACGAGCTGGAACGAGTACATCTTCGCGCGCATCCTGCTGAACGACCAGGCGCGCCAGACGGTCACCGTCTGGCTGTCGTTCTTCTCCGGGACGCAGCGCAACACCGACTATGCCGCGCTGATGGCGGCATCCACGCTGACCGCGATCCCGCCCTTCATCTTCTTCCTGCTCGTGCAGAAGCGGATCGCGTTCGGCCTCACGCAGGGAGCCGTCCGTGGGTAGAGCCGGCACCTCGTACTTCGGCGTGCGCATCCCGCGCCACGTCGAGCGCGACATGCACGACCTCGCCGCGCTCGGCTACGGCGGCGTCACGCACACGCTGACCGAGAACGACCTCGCGTACTACCGCGAGACGATGCGGGAGATCGTCGCCGGGTCGCACCGCGCCGGCCTCTGGGTGCAGGCAAGCCCGTGGGGGCTCGGCCGGACGTTCGGCGGCGAGGCGGAGAGCCGCTTCGTCGCGTTCCATCCCGAGGAGTGCCAGGTGATGGACGACGGGCGTCGCGTCGCGGCTGCGTGCCTCAACTCGCCCGCGTACCGCGCGTTCTGCGCCGAGTGGGCCGACTGGGCGCTCGACTCCGGCGTCGACTCGCTCTTCTGGGACGAGCCGGCGTGGGTGGTGCCGGCGCACGTCGGCGTCGAGGCGGAGCGCTTCGGCTGCTTCTGCGACCACTGCCGCGAGCGGTTCGGGCGCGAGCTGCCACGCGAGCTCGAAGGAGATCTCCTCGCCTTCCGGCAGGCCTCGGTGATCGATTTCCTGCGCGAGCTGCTGGCACGCGGCGGCAACCACACGATCTGCCTGCTGCCGTCGACCGAGGGCGCGCACGGGATCGGCGACTGGGACGCGGTCGCGTCGCTGCCCGGGCTGTCGACGTTCGCCACCGATCCGTACTGGAAGCACTGGAACGAGGACGCCGAGCCGTTCGTCCGCCGCTTCGCGCGGCTGCTGCGCGAGACCTGCGACCGGCACGGCGTCGCCGCGCAGCTCTGGCTGCCGAGCTTCGGCATGACGGCCGACGACATTCCCGAGCTGGAGGCGGCGGTGCGCGCGACGCGCGAGGAGCGCGTCGACGACGTGTGGACGTGGGGGTACGAGGCGTGCGGGCACATGTCGGCGCTCGCGACGCCGGACTCGCCGCAGGTCTGGGTCGCGATCACGACCGCCCTGACCGAGCAGCCGCTGCTCGAGGAGCGCAGCGCGCGCGACCTCGTCCGCGAGATGAACCGCCTCGACGCGACGGTCGCCGACGCGGTCGCGGCGGCCGGCGACGAGCTCGCGCTCGCGATCGACGCGGTCGCGGCGAGGCTCGAGGCCGGCGGCCGGCTCGTCTACGTCGGTGCCGGCACGTCGATCGCCCTGGCGGCGATCGACGCCATGGAGTGCCCGCCGACGTTCGGGACGGACGACGGGGCCGTGATCGCGATCGGCGCGGGCGCGTGCGCGGCCGTCGAGGACGACGAGGCACGTGGCGCCGCCGATCTCGCCGCGGCAGGGGTCGGCCCTGCCGACGCCGTCGTCGCGATCAGCGCCAGCGGCACGACGCCGTACACCGTGGCCGCGCTCGAGACCGCGCGGGCGGCCGGCGCGCTGACGGTCGGCGTCGTCTGTGTGCCCGGCTCGCGGATCGCCGAGCTCGCCGACCATGCAGTCGTCGCCGAGGTCGGGCCAGAGATCGTCTCCGGTTCGACGCGTCTGAAGGCGGGCACGGCGCAGAAGCTGATCGTGAACACGATCTCGACTGCGACGAACATCCGGCTCGGCCGCACCTTCGACGGTCTGATGGTCAGCGTCGTGCCCGACAACGCGAAGCTCCGCGAACGTGCGCGCCGGAACGTCGTGCTCGCGAGCGGCGCTCCGGAAGCGGCGGTCGACGATGCGTTCGCGGCCGCGGGCGGCGACGCCCGCGTGGCGCTCGTGACGCTGCTCGCCGGCATCGACGCAGACGCGGCGCGGCTCCGTCTCGAGGAGTCGCACGGCTCCGTCAAGGGGGCGCTGCGATGAGGCTCGGCGTCGAGGCGGCGGTCGTACGCGGCGAGCTCGTGCTCGGCGACGTCGAGATCGACGGCGGCGTCGTCACCGGCGTCGGACTGGCGGGAGGCACGCCCGGCCGGATCGCCGTGCCGGGGCTCGTCGACCTCCAGGTGAACGGGTACGCGGGCGTCGACTTCCTCGCCGCCTCGCGCGCCGACTACGAGCGCGCCGGCGAGGCGCTGCTCGAGGGCGGCGTCACCGCCTACCAGCCGACGTTCATCACCGCGCCCGAGTCCGTCCTCGTCGACGCGCTGCACGAGGTGCCCGACTCCCGGCAGGTGATCGGCGCGCACGTCGAGGGCCCGTTCCTCTCGCCGGAGCGCATGGGCACGCATCCGCCCGAGTACCGGCGCGACCCCGATCTCGCCCTGCTGCGGCGGCTGCTCGACGCCGGTCCGGTGACGCAGTACTCCCTTGCACCGGAGCAGCCCGGTGCCGACGCGCTGATCGCCCACTGCCTCGAGCGCGGGATCGTCGTCGCGGCCGCGCACACGAACGCGACGGCGGCGGAGGCGCATCGCGCGTTCGATCTCGGCGTCTCGACGGTCGTCCACCTCTTCAACGCGATGCGGCCGTTCCGGTCGCGCGATCCCGGCATCGCCGGTGCGGCGCTGACGCGGCCCGACGTCACCGTGCAGCTGATCGTCGACGGCCACCATCTGTCCGACGAGACCGTGCGCCTCATCTGGGCCGCTGCCGGCGGCCGCGCCGCGCTCGTCACCGACGCCATGGCCGCCGCGGCCTCGCCGACCGGCGACTACCAGCTCGGCGACGTGGCAGTCGACGTCTCCAACGGCGTCCCGGTGCGAGAGGACGGCGTGCTCGCGGGTACGGTCCTGCGGTTGATCGACGCGGTCCGCAACCTCCACGCGCTCGGCGTGCCGCTCGAGGGCGCGGTACAGGCCGCGACCGAGGTGCCGGCGCGGATCGTGCGCCGCCCCGACCTCGGCGTGCTCGAGCCCGGCGCGCGCGCGGACGTCGTCGTGCTCGACGACCGGCTCGACATCGCCCGGGTGGTCGTGGGAGGCGACGCGCTTGTCGTGGCTTGAGGACGAGATCGACGAGCAGCCGGCTGCGCTCGCACGGCTGATCGAACGGCAGCTGCCGGCGGCCCGGCGCGTCGCAGCGCTGCTCGCACGCGGCGACGTGCAGTACGTGCTGATCGCGTCGCGCGGCTCCTCCTCGAACGCCGCGCGCTATGCGCAGTACCTGCTCGGGCGTGCGCATCGCGTGCCGGTGATGTTCGCGACGCCGTCGCTCTACACGATCTACGAGCAGCCGCCGCGGCTCGACGGCGCCGCCGTGATCGGCATCTCGCAGTCCGGCGCGTCGCCCGACGTGACGTCGGTGCTGGTCGAGGCCCGCCGCCAGGGCCGTCCGACGATCGCGCTCACGAACAACCTCGAGTCGCCGCTCGCGCGCGCGGCCGACGAGGTGCTGTCGCTCGAGGCGGGCGACGAGAAGGCGGTCGCGGCGACGAAGACGTACATGAACTCGATCGGTGCGATCGCGCTCCTCTTCGCGGCCGCCGACGGCGCCACGGCGGAAGCGGAGCTCGCGGCGATGCCCGCAGCGCTCGAGCGCCAGATCGCGCTCAGCCGCGAGGCGGCGCCGTCGATCGACGAGTACCGCGACGCGATCGGCGCGACGGTCGTCGGCCGCGGCGTCAACTACGGCACGGCGTTCGAGATCGCGCTCAAGATCCGCGAGCTCTCGGGCCTCGTCGTCGAGGCGTACTCGCCGGCGGATCTGATGCACGGTCCGATCGCGGCGATCCGACCCGACTGGCCCGTGGTGCTCGTCGCGCCGACCGGCCCGGCGCGGCCGAGCGTCGAGGACGTCGTCGTGCCGCTCGTCGAGCGCGGCGCGCGGCTGCTCGCGATCTCGGATGTGGCCGCCGTGCTGCGCCGTGCGCAGACCAAGCTGCCGCTCGTCCCGCGCGTGCCCGAGTGGCTGTCGCCGCTCACCGCCGTGATCCCCGGGCAGTTGACCGCGCTGCGCCTGGCGCAGCTCCGCGGCCTCGACATCGACAAGCCGATCGGCCTCCAGAAGGTCACGCTCACCCGCTGACCTGCAAACGATCTGGGGCGTACGCGCCTCCCACGCGCGCCCGCACGGCGAGCCTGACTGCGCGGAGCTCCTCCGATCAGTGCTCCGATTGCGCAGCAATCCGAGCACTAGCGCCGCGCCCGAGGCGCGTAGTACCGCCCGAGCCAGCGCGAGATGCCGTCGAGGCCGGGGAAGAGGACGCGCTCGGTGACGTTCGCCTGGTCGAGCTTGTCGCGCACCTCCCACTTCAGCTCTGCGGGGATGACGACACGGTGCGCCCATTCCTCGAGCGGCAGGTCGATCGGCTGCATGACGCTGAACAGCGCGTACTGGTTGACGATGCGCGCGTCGAAGGACGGCGGCTCGACGAACAGCACGAAGCCGTCGCCGAACTCCTCGAGGTCGTGCAGGCCGGGGGAGCACTCGGCGAGGAGCTCCGTCGTGAAGACGTTCGCGCCCTCGGTGGCGAGCGCGTCGCGCAGCCGCTCCGGCAGCTTCTCGTGCGCCTTGACGTAGCTGAGCATCCAAATGACGCCGTCGCGGTCGTACTGCTCGAGGTTCTGCGTCGCGAAGTGGAGGGCGACGTACGGCGAGTACGTCCAGTCGAGGAGGCGCGTCGGCAGGCCGTGGTGCTGGCCGAGCGCGAGCCAGTCCCACTCCGTGTCGTGGAACACCGCGTCCTGGCGCGCGTACTTGCGGAAGGCGCGCATCAGCTGACGCTCGAGCTCGACGTCGCCGCCGAACCGGACGAGCCCGTTGTCGAGGCCGACACCGGCGTCGCTGCTCCCGCGATAGGCGAAGCGCGAGCGGAAGAGGCGGAGCTCGTCGTTCCACAGGTCATCGAACAGGAGCTCCTGCAGCTCCTGCCAGCTCTCGACGCGACGCTCGTTCACGGCTTCTGCAAGAGGACGAGATCCTGGGTCGGGTTCCCTCGTGCTCCCTCGGGCTCCAGCTCCACAAACGTGAAGCCTTGTGCGAACGTCTCGCGCAGATACCGCTCGGGGTGGTACGCGCTGCAGAGGTTGGACCCCGCGACCTCGCCCCAGCGGACGACGAGCTCGCCGCGCTCGAACCGCTCGCGCTCGTGCTGGTCGAGGCGGGGGAGATACGACGTGCCGTGCGTCGTGAGGACGAGCGTCCCGCCGGGGCGGAGCACGCGGCGGAGCTCGTCGCGCCACGCGAGCTGCAGCTCGTCCGTCAGGTGGGTGAAGACGGACAGCGCGTAGACCAGATCGAAGCTCTCGTCGTCGAAGACGAGCGGCGGCTCGATCCGGTTCGTGACGAAGCTGCCGAACGCGAGGTTGTCGCGACACCACTCGACGGCGTCGCCGCTCAGGTCGCTGCCGGCGACCTCGCCGTCGAAGTCGTGGAAGTACCGCGTCACGCGGCCGCAGCCGCAGCCGAAGTCGAGCACCGCGCCGAGCCGGTCGAGGTCGACGTGGGCCGCGATCGCGTCGTACCCGGCGCGCCCGCTGCGCAGGAACCAGTCTGCGTCGGCGGTCATCGCCACACGCACCATCAGACGCCGCGGCGGCACCGGCAGGCCGTCGGGCGCGTCGACGCGCCGGCCGCGCAGCGCGGCCCCGGCCTCCCAGGCCCGGAAGGCCGGCCCGATCAGGCCGAGCCGCTGCAGGAGTCGCAGGATGCGGCGCTTCATGGCTATAGCTAAGCGGGTGGAAGCAGCGAAGCGCGCAGCACTCGTCGCCGCCAAGGGACGGCTCGACCGTCACGACGCCTATCCGCGGCCGGTGTCGTTGCGCGCCGTGCGCATCTGGATCGTGCCGTGGCTCTTCCGCCTGCCGTGGTTCCGGCGCTTCGACGGCTACAGCGCGCACTGGACGATCCTGCTCCGGTCGCGGGCCCTGCTCGGCGACGAGGAGCTCGTCGCCCACGAGCTGGCCCATGTCTGGCAGATGCAGCACCATCCGGTGCGGATGCCGCTCTCCTATCTCCTGCAGGGCTACGACGACAACCCGTACGAGCGGGAGGCGCGCGAATGCGCTCGCTAGGCCGGCCGCGCGAGCGGCCCGGGTTCGCCGCGGCGGCGGACGCGCTGCTCCGCGGTGAGCAGACCGAGCTCCCGGAGCCGCGGGTCGAGTTCCTGCGCTGGCTCGGGCTCGACCGCCCGGTCGTCTTCCACGGCTCGCCGCGCGGCGACCTGACCGAGCTCTCGACCGAGCGGCAGTCGCGCGACACCACGCAGTGGGGCGACCAGACCGCGGTGTACGCGTCGACCGACCCCGTCTGGGCGATCTACTTCGCCGTCCTCCGGCGCGACAACGGGTGGACGGGGACGCGCAACGGCAGCCTGGGAGTCGGGCGGCGCCGCTTCTACTTCTTCATGCACAACGAGGGATCCGAGTCGCCGGACCGCTTCGGACCGGGCTCGCTGTACGTCCTGCCGCCGGACAGCTTCGAGGCCCAGCCGCGGCCGCTCGGGATCGTCGACCTCGCGCATCTCGTCTCGCGCGTCCCGGTGACGCCGATCGCCCGGATCGACGTCACACCGGAGGATTTCCCCTTCCGGGACCGCATCGCCTACTACGGCGACGGCGAGCCGATCTGGCGGTCGATGCTCCGGGCCTAGACTGGGGGCATGGCCCAGGCTCCGGCACTGCCTGGTGCTGGAAGCATCGGCGGCGAAGCCCCCGACGCCCAGCAGAGAGACCCCGCCGACGTCGTCGGCGGGGGCGGCTTCGAGCTGCCGCTCGAGCCGCGGCTGCCGCGCATCGGCGCGATCGACGCCGTCGCGCTCGAGGAGCGCGCCGCCTCGCTCGCGAAGCGCAGCATCAAGAAGGAGGCGAAGCTCTGGGCGCTCGAGCTCGCGATCCGCGCCACCGACCTGACGACGCTCGAGGGCGCCGACACGCCGGGCAAGGTCGCCGCGCTCTCGAGCAAGGCGATCCGGCCCGACCCGTCCGACCCGTCGATCCCCTCGGTCGCCGCCGTCTGCGTCTACCCGAACCTCGTTCCGACCGTGAAGCAGCGGTTGCGCGGCACCGGCATCAACGTCGCCGCCGTCGCAACCGGCTTCCCGAGCGGCCAGTACCCGACCGAGATCAAGGTCGCCGACGTCCGGAGCGCCGTCGAGCTCGGCGCCGACGAGATCGACATGGTGATCGACCGGGGCGCGTTTCTCAGCGGCCGCTACGCGAAGGTCTACGACGAGGTCGTGCGCGTGAAGGAAGCGTGCGGCCACGCGCACCTGAAGGTGATCCTCGAGACGGGCGAGCTCGGTACCTACGACAACGTGCGTCGCGCGACGCTGCTCGCGATCGCCGGCGGCGCCGACTTCGTCAAGACGAGCACCGGCAAGGTGAACCCGGCGGCGACGCTGCCGGTCGCGCTCTGCATGCTCGAGGCGGTCCGCGACGTGCACCACGAGACCGGCCGCAAGGTCGGCTTCAAGGCGGCCGGAGGCATCCGCAAGGCGAAGGAGGCGATCCAGCATCTCGTCCTCGTGCACGAGACGCTCGGCCCGGACTGGCTGACGCCCGACCTCTACCGGCTCGGCGCGTCGTCGCTCCTCAATGACATCCTGATGCAGATCCGGAAGCTCAAGACCGGCGTCTACCAGGGCCCCGACTACTTCACGCTCGATTGACGGACATCGTCCCCGCAGACTGGACCTACGCGCCGGCTCCCGAGAGCACGGACATCGTCTCGCTGCAGCCGCAGTACGGCCTCTTCGTCGGCGGCCGCTGGCTCGAGGCGAGCGAGACGTACGAGACGATCGCGCCCCGCGACGAGGAGCCGCTCGCCCGGATCGCGCAGGCGTCGGCCGACGACGTCGACGCCGCCGTCGCCGCCGCGCGGGACGCCTTCGAGAACGGCTGGTCGTCGCTGGCGGGCAGCGAGCGTGCGAAGTACCTCTTCCGCATCGCGCGGATCCTGCAGGAGCGGGCGCGCGAGTTCGCGGTGCTCGAGTCGCTGAACGGCGGCAAGCCGATCAAGGAGTCGCGCGACGTCGACCTGCCGCTCGCGGCGGCGCACTTCTTCTACTACGCCGGCTGGGCGGACAAGCTCGAGTACGCCTTCCCCAACCGGCGGCCGAAGCCGGTCGGCGTCGCGGGCCAGATCATCCCGTGGAACTTCCCGCTGCTGATGCTCGCGTGGAAGATCGCGCCCGCGCTCGCGTGCGGCAACACGGTCGTGCTGAAGCCCGCCGAGACGACGCCGCTGACCGCGCTCCTCTTCTGCGACGTGCTGCGCCAGGCCGAGCTGCCGCCGGGCGTCGTCAACATCGTCACGGGCGACGGTCGCACCGGTGCGGCGCTCGTCGAGCACGACGGCGTCGACAAGATCGCCTTCACAGGCTCCACGGAGGTCGGCAAGGCGATTCAACGGCGACTGGCGGGCACCGGGAAGAAGCTGACGCTCGAGCTCGGCGGCAAGGCGGCGAACATCGTCTTCGACGACTGTGCGCTCGACCAGGCGGTCGAGGGGATCGTCAACGGCATCTACTTCAACCAGGGGCACGTGTGCTGCGCCGGCTCGCGCCTCTTCGTGCAGGAGTCGATCGCGGAGCCGCTCGTCGAGAAGCTCAAGCACCGTCTGACGACGCTGCGCGTCGGCGACCCGCTCGACAAGAACACCGACGTGGGCGCGATCAACTCGAGGATGCAGCTCGAGAAGATCGAGGAGCTCGTCGCCGCGGGCAAGGAGGAGGGCGCCGAGATCTACCAGCCGCCGTGCCGCCTGCCGGAGAAGGGCTACTGGTTCGCGCCGACCGTGTTCACGAACGTCGCGCAGAGCTACCGCATCGCACAGGAGGAGATCTTCGGCCCGGTGCTGAGCGTCCTGACCTTCCGGACACCCGACGAGGCGGTCGAGAAGGCGAACAACACGCCGTACGGCCTCAGCGCGGGCGTCTGGACGGAGAAGGGCTCGCGCATCCTCTGGATGGCGCAGCGCATGCGCGCCGGCGTCGTGTGGGCGAACACGTTCAACCGCTTCGACCCGACCTCGCCGTTCGGCGGCTACAAGGAGTCCGGCTTCGGCCGCGAGGGCGGCCTGCACGGCCTCGAGCCGTACCTGGAGTTCGAGTCGTGAGCCGGCTGCCGGTGAAGAAGACGTACAAGCTGTTCATCGGCGGCGCCTTCCCGCGCAGCGAAAGCGGGCGGACGTACGAGGCCGAGGGCCAGAACGTCGCGAGCGCGTCCCGCAAGGACGCGCGCGACGCCGTCGTCGCCGCGCGCGCCGCGCAGGCCGGCTGGGCGAAGGCGACCGCGTACAACCGCGGCCAGGTGCTGTACCGCCTCGCCGAGATGGTCGAGGCCCGTGCCGGCGAGTTCGCCGAGCTCTGCAGCGGCCGCGACGAGGTCGAGCGCTCGATCGATCGCATCGTCTGGTACGCCGGGTGGACGGACAAGCTGTCGCAGGTGATCGGCGGCTCGAACCCGGTCGCCGGGCCGTACTTCAACTTCACGATCCCCGAGCCGTCGGGCGTCGTCGCGGTGCTCGCACCCGACGAGCCGGCCCTGCTCGGGCTCGTCACCCGTCTCCTGCCGCCGCTCGTCGGCGGCAACGCGGTGATCGCGGTCGCGAGCGAGACGCGGCCGCTGGCGGCGGTCGAGCTGGCCGAGGCGATCGCCACGAGCGACGTCCCGGGCGGCGTCGTCAACATCCTCACCGGCCGCCGAGCCGACGTGGCGGCGACGCTCGCGAGCCACATGGACGTGAACGCGATCGACCTCTGCGGGGCGAACGGCGCCTCGACCGAGCTGGAGGAGCTGGCGGCGGACAACGTCAAGCGGGTCGTCCGCGGCCGCGCCGACGTCCAGAGCCCGTGGGAGGTCGCGAGCTTCCTCGAGCTCAAGACCGTGTGGCATCCGATCGGCCAGTAGTCTTCCGCCCAGCGATGACCGAGCGTCGAAGCTTCAGCCATGCGATCGCCGAGGGCGACGGCATCTCCGTCATCGCCTCGGTCGACGATCCCGACAGCGCGCGACACGCCGAGCAGCAGCGCGCGGAGGCGCTTGTCGTGCGCCACGACCCGCAGGCGATCCGCGAGGCCACGAACCTGCCGATCCTCTGGCGCGCCGAGGTGCCGCCGGAGCAGGCGGCCGCCGCCGCCGACGCCGTGCTCCTCGTCTTCGACGACGACGCCGACGTCGAGGCGCTCCACGAGCAGGCGATGGCGCTCGGGCTCGACTGCGCCGTCGAGGTGCGGAACGAGGACGACCTCGAGGAGGCGCTCGAGCGGATCGACCCCGAGATCTTCCTGCTCTCGCCGGTGGAGGGCGACGACGACGAGACGCCGCTCGAGGTCGTGCTCGACCTGCTCGCGGCGGTACCGGCCGGCAAGCTGGCGATCGCCGATCTGCCGCTCGTGACGCCGCGGGAGTCGCAGGAGCTCGAGCAGGCAGGCTGCGACGCCGTGATCGTCTCGACGAGGGACATCGCCGTCCTCGCCGGCGAGCTTCCGCCGGACGTCTAGCCCTCCGCAATCGGTTTGCTGCGCAAACCGATTGCGGTCTCGACGGAACTCCGCGCCGGAGAGCGCGGTCTCCGGCGCGCTCCGTGCTGACACCCCTGGTCAGGTTCCGCTCGACGAGCGGTCCGCATCCCCTTCGTCCGGTGCGGCGGCTGCGCCGTCGCTCCGGACGCGGTGCGCTCGCTACGCCGTCGGGCGTAGCTCGCGCTCACGATCGAGCGGCGGCTCTCTTCCATCGCCCATGTCGGGGAACGGAGCGACAGGGCAGGGTCACTCGCCGAGGAAAGCCGGCATCGTCGCGCAGGCTGGGCGAGATGCCGGAGACCGCGCGCTCCGGCGTGCGAAGTTCCTTCGTCCGCGAGCGCGCCCCGCGCGCGAGCGAAGCGGGCTACATTGGCGGCATGAGGGCCCTGCTCGTCGCCGCCGCGGCGGCGCTCGCGCTGACCGCCGCCTCGGCCGCGGGCGGCGCCACCAAGACGACCTGCCCGGCGGCCTGGGTCTCGGGTTGGCAGGCGCTCGCGAACAAGATCGACGCGCCCGTCTACTGCCCGACGTGGATGCCGAACCCGCTCGACGCGCAGATCAAGGGCCAGTACATCGACATCTACTCGATCGGCAAGGACCGCAGCTACCTCGTCAGCTTCCTCGAGCACGGTGACGAGGGGAGCGGCGACGTGCACGTGAACTTCCGCGGCTACCCGGGCCGCACCGCGATTCCGAAATGCCCCGGCCCGGTGGCGAAGTCGAAGCCGATCCCGTGCTTCAGCGAGCCGGTCGCGCACATGACCGGCAGCGGGATCCGCGCCACCGTCTACCAGGTCAACCAGGGCGCCGACCAGTGGCACATCCTGCTCGCGTGGCACCTGGGCAAGTCGCTCTACACGGTGAGCGAGCACGTGATCCCGCCGTACCAGTTCTCGACGCAGGTGAAGCGCAACCTGCAGAAGCTGCTGAACAGCCTCGTGCTCGTCCGCCCCGGCACCTGATGAAGCTCGACAGGCGTCGGTTCCTCGGCGGAGCGGCGGCCGCGGCGCTCGCCGGCGGCAGCATCTACGAGCTCGTCGACAAGCTGGGCGGCGGCACGCCGGCGCGCACGGTCGTCAGGAACCTGCCGCCCGAGCAGCACGTGTTCGATCTGCTCTCGACGACGAGCGAGGGCGTCGAGGTGATGATCCCGCCGCTGCACAGCGAGGTGATCACCGCGCAGCTCCAGGACGTCGACCTCCTGAAGGCGCGGGGCGAGCTCGAGGACGTGCTGCTGCAGCTGGACGACGCGTACGACCCGAGCCCGTCCGGCCTCGGAGTGACGGTCGCCTGGGGGCTGCCGTACTTCGCACGCGTTCGCACCGCGGCCGACGCGCACCTGCCGTTCGACACGCGCGCGAACAAGGCGGTGCTGCTGCCGAACCGCCGCTTCCCGAGCGACCCCGAGGAGACGATCCTCGAGGACAACGACGTCGCGTTCCTGCTGCGGAGCGACGACGCGGATCACATCGACGAGGCGCGCAAGCTCCTCTTCGGCCTCTCGTTCCTGCACATCACGTCGGTGCGGCACGGCTTCGCCGGCGGCGGCTTCGACGGGAAGCAGAGCTTGCCGAAGAAGCTCGCGATGGCCGCCGGCGTCCCCGGCGCCGACCTGATCCCGAACGATGCCGAGCTGTTCCTCGGCTTCACGTCGACGCAGAAGGCGGGTCTCGGGCCGCGGCTGATCGCGAACCACGAGACGCTCGGCTTCGTCGACCTGCGTGGCGGCTATTTCCACGGCGGGACGCACATGCACCTGTCGCACATCAACGAGGACCTCGAGGCGTGGTACCTCAACTTCGACTTCGGCGAGCGCGTGCTGACGGCGTTCACGCCGGGCCAGAAGGCGCGGAACAACCAGCAGACGGTGCCGCAGGGGCCGAAGGACGTGCAGGACGTCGCGCAGGTCAGCGCCGCGTACGCGAAGACGGGCCGGATCGGGCACAGCGCGGCGATCCAGACGACGTCGCGCCTGCAGGCGGACGTCACGGGGCCGGACGGCACGGTGTACCCCAAGGGGACCGCGATCCCGCAGCGCGCCGACTTCAACACGCTCGACAACCCGTTCACGTTCAGCGCGAACCAGGCGCGGGACAAGTGGAGCGCCGACCCGTCGGCGGGCGTCCACTTCGTCGTCTTCAACCCGAGCGGCGACGACTTCGAGCGGAACCGCCTCGCGATGGACGGGGGATTGCCGGGGAAGAAGCTCGGCCTCGAGCCGCGGTCGCGCGCGCAGGGCTTCAACTCGGTGCTGACGACGACGCACCGCCAGAACTTCCTCGTGCCGCCGCGGCGGCACCGCTCGTTCCCGCTTGCCGAGCTCTAGGGCTTCGTGAGCGCCAGGAGCGCGACGACGAGCGTCAGCGGCACGAGCAGCACGCCGAGCTTCGTGTAGCGCACGATCGACGGCTTCGCGTCGTTCGCGCGCGCGACCTGCAGCCAGAAGATGGCCGACAGCGAGCCGCTGACGACGAGGTTCGGGCCGAGGTCGAGACCGAGCAGCAGCGCACGCGGATGCGTCGGCGGGTGTGCCGACAAGAGGACGGCGGCGGGGAGGTTGTTGACGACCGCCGCGGCGCCGACGGCGATCCACGCCGTCGCCCAGCGCCCGGTGTGCAGCGCGCCGAGGTCGACCCAGCGGGCGAGCGCGCCGAGCAGCACGGCGAAGGCGAGCACGCCGGCGAGGAGCGGCGGGTTCGCGGAGCGCAACGAGGTCCGGGTCAGGAGGGCGACGACGAGCCCGACGGCGAGCACCGGCAGGGCCGGCTGGGGGAGGGCGAGCACGAGCACCGCGGCGGCGGCGACGGCGGTCGTGCCGAGCCTCGGCCTGAAGTCGACCTGCTCCCGCGGGTGCGAGTGCTCGTGGTCGCCTCGCTGCAGGACGAGCGCGACGAACGTGATCGTCAGCGCGAC
>JBEQUF010000259.1:0-4372 GCA_040349295.1 Actinomycetota bacterium
TCAGGTGCCCGAACGCCGAGGCGTCGACCGTCGGCACGTGGTAGACGCCGCCGAGGACGCTGGCGTACGTCGAGTCGATCGTGCTCAGCAGGCCGTCGGTCGAGTTGTTGACCGCGCCGTCCTCGTAGATGTTGAGCGTGTCGGTCGAGAGCGATTCGTCGACGTTCGACGACAGCACCGGCAGCGGCGAGTCGATCTCGGTCGGCAGGTGGACGCCCGGCTTCAGGCTGCGATCCTCGATCTGGCCGCCGTCGATCAGGAGCGGGCCGAAGATCTGGTCGAGCGTGTGCGGCTGCAGCGCGAAGTTCTGGACCTGGGTGTCGGCCGTGCCCGGGTGGTAGCTGAGGTTCGCGCTGACCTGGACGTACTGGTACAGGAACCAGTTGGTCGTCGTGAACTCGACGTACGGCTTGCCCTGGCCGTCGAAGTGGACGTTCGGGCCGCCGACGAGCGTCTTGCCGTCGGTGAGGATGTAGACGTCGACGTTGGCGGTCGGCGCCTGGCTCAGCCGCATGAAGTAGTAGTCCGGCACGCCCGGGGCGACCTTCGTCGTGCCGCCGGTCTGGTAGATGACGACGCTGCCGACGTCGGCGTCGTTGACGTCGACGGTGACGTTGTTCGCGCCGTCCTGGCCGATCGCCGGCGTGTACGTGCCGGTGCCGCCGGAGGTCGCGATCGTCGCGGTGATCGTCCGGAAGACCTCGTTCTGCGGGATGCCGTCGTCGTTCTTCCAGACGGTGATCGTCTGGTCGACGTTCCAGTCGCTCGAGTCGAACGTGAGCGTGTAGCTCGGGAGGAGCACCTTCGGGTCGTTGACGGCGAGCGTGACGGTGACGGTCTCGCCGATGCTCGGCGCCTTCGTCAGCCGGACGGTGTACGTGTCCTGGCCGTTCGTCTGGCTGCCTTCGATGATCGACGTCGTGCCCTCGGACTGGCCGATGATCAGACCGGGCTTGTCGTCGTCCACGACCTTGACCTCGACGTTCGAGATCTCGGCGCGGTCGATCGTGGGATCGGTGCTCGAGATGGAGCTCTGGATGATGACGGTCTGCGGGCCTTCCTGGACGCCGTCGCTGACCGCCTTGTAGTAGATCGTGACGGTGCGGTTGGGATCGGTGGACGGGTTCGGCGGGCCGCGGTTGTCGAAGGTCAGGATCAGCGACTGCGAGAAGTTGACGCCGTCCGTCGAGAGCAGGATCGAGCCGCCGCCCGCCTGGCCGTACTTGTTCGAGTCGCCGGTCGCCGAGACCGTGACGTAGGCGACCGAGCCGGCAGCCGGCGGGACCGCGAGCTTCAGCGTGTACGAGCTGCGATCGGTGCCGCCGCCGCCGTTCTCGATGATCTGGTCGGCGCTCGCGCTCGTGTCGAGCACGACCTCGCCCGCGTTGCCGGTGGCGACGTTCAGCTGGACGCCGTCGACGAAGATGCCGTTGTACGCCGGGTCGGCGCTGACGACGGTGTGGTTGATGTAGCCGCTGACACCCTCGGTCGAGAGCGCGACGACCTGGCCGAGGACGTCGCCGCCGACGTCGACCGTGTCGCTGCCGAGACCGCCGACGATCGTCGTGATCACGTCGGGGTTCGTGCTGAGGATGTAGAAGTGGTCGTCGCCCTCGAGGCCGTCCAGCTCGACGCGCTCGACGTTCGTGTACGTGACGTTCAGGCCGGCGCCCATGATCCCGTTCTTCGTGACGACGAAGTTGTCGGCCTGCTCGGTGCCGACGACGACGACCGTGTCGGTCCCGGCGCCGCCGTCGATCGAGACCGGAGCGTTCACGTTGTACTCGATGTGGTCGTTGCCGGCGCCCGTGTTGAGGATCGTGTCGGTCGTCGCGACCGTGTTCGTCGAGATCAGCGTCACCGGGTCGATGATGATGAACGCGCGGACGATGAACGTGTCGTCGCCGTCCTCGCCGAAGAGCTTCAGCGTCGCCTTGTTCGAGTACACGGTGAACGTGTCCTCGCCGTCGCCGCCGTAGGCGACCGTCGAGTACGAGATGCCGCGGCTCAGCCAGCCGACCGTCGTGTCGACCGTTGCGATCTGGTCGCCGGGCGCGACGTCCGGCGGCTGCCGGTCGGCGCCGAACATCTGGCCGAACTGGAACGTGTCGTCGCCGGTGCCGCCGTCGAGGACGGTCAGCGCGCTGTTGTCGTCCACGTAGAAGCTGTCGTTGCCGTCCGGCGCGTCCGCAGCCGTGTTCTCGGCCCAGCCGTCGACCTGGAGCGTGTTGATCGAGCTGTCGTAGTTGATCCGCTCGACGACCGAGCCGGCGTCGAGCTTCGAGACGAACTGCGCCCGCAGGAGGAACGTGTCGTCGGCGCTCGTGCCGTAGACGGTCAGGTTGTCGACGCCGTCGTTCGGTGCGCCGGAGTCGTGGATGTTGACGATGTAGCTCGTGTTGCCGGTCGTCTGGACGATGTAGTTGTCGCCCCCGCCCTGGCCGTCGAGGTCGACGGTCTGACGGTTGAGGTTGCTGCCGGTGTTGAGCGTCGACGGGTCGCCGCACGGGTTCGTCGTGCAGGTGTGCGACACGTCGAGGTTCGGGAGGCCGTCGACCCAGATCGTGTCGACGCCGTTGCCGCCGAAGACCTCGACGTGGGACGAGAGCGCCGAGAACCGCAGGATGATCGTGTCGTTGTTCGAGTTGCCGTAGACGAACGACGTCGGCGCGGTCAGGGAGCCCTGGAGCGTGATCGTCGTCCCGGCGGCGTCCGTGTTGCCGAAGTCGCCGCGGAACGTTGCCGTCGTCGCCGCGTTGATCGAGCTCGTGGTCGACGTCGTGATGTTGTCGCCCGCGTCGAGCTCGACGGAGCCGCCGGTCGACGTGATGTCGATCGACGGGTTGACGGTGATGCCGTCGCTCGCCGAGTCGTCGGCGGTCTGGAAGAGGATGTTCCCGCCTGCGTGGACGTTCGCGGCGATCGTCAGCGGGCTGTGGACGGTCAGCGTGATCGCACCGGTCGCGTCGAGGCCGTAGACCGGCGTGGTGTGCGTGTTCGTCAAGACGCCGCCGACCGTCAGCGCGCCCGCGTTGTCGATGAACATCGACCCGCCGCCCGCGTGCGCGACGAGGTGGCTGACGGAGGTCGTCACCGACTTCGCGCCGGTGCCGATGCCGAGCGCCGCCGAGAGCCAGGCGTTCGTGATCGACGTGATGTTCGTCCCGCTGGCGAGGCCGTTCGTGATGTTGCCGTTGTTCGCCTGCAGGTAGACGGTGGCCGGCGTGCCAACGGTGCCGAGCACCATGTCGCCGGACGCCTCGATGATGTAGATGTCCTGCGTCGCCGCCGCGCTCAGCGTGCCGACGCCGTTGACGTGGCTGTTGACGTTGAGCGCGTGCAGGACGTTGCCGACGGTGTCGAACCAGCCGAGGCCGCCCAGGTTCGCGACGAGCGTGACGGAGTTGCCGCTGATGTCCGCGCTGCCGTTCGAGAGGTCGCGGTCGAAGATCGAGGAATCGGCGGCCAGCGTGACGTCGCCGCTCGTCGAGCTGACCGAGTTGACGTGGAGGTTGTCGACCGCGTCGTAGTTGATGTTCGAGCCGGCGGTGATCGTGACCGTGCTCGAGTCGTTCGTCTGGCCGATCACGGCCTGGCCGTTGCCGACCGTGCCGCTCGAGGTCAGCGTGATGTTGCCGCCGGCGATGATGCCGGTGACGTTGCCGGTCTGCGTCAGGTTGCCGAGATCCTGGCGCAGCGAGATGTTGCCGCCGGCGGTCGCCGCGCGAAGGATGCCGCCGATGCGGATGACGAGCGGGCCGGACGACGGGCCGACGAGATCGCCGGCCGAGGCGGTGATCGTCATGTCGCCGCCGGTCTTGATCGTCGGCGTCGTCGCGCCCGTGCCGGTGATGTTCTGCGGCGCCGTCAGGCTGCCGTTGCCGCCTGCCCAGAACTGCGCGAGGGCGACGTCGGTGGAGCCGGTCGCGACGACGAAGGCGCTGCCGCCGGCGTTGACGGCCAGCGAGCCACCCGCGCTCGAGTGCACGAACAGCGGCGCGTTCTCGGCGATCGAGATGCTGTAGACGTTGATCGTGTTGCACGGGAGCGTGTGGATCGGCTCCGAGCAGTCGGACGGCTGGTGCGTGAGGTTGAAGCTCGTGAGCGTCGACGACCCGTTGAGATAGGCGTTGATCGTGATCGAGCCCGGCGCGACCGCGGTCGTGATCGCGCCCACCTGCTCGTCGGTCAGCGTCACGTTCGGGTCGGTCAGGTCGCTCATGAGGATCGTCACCGTGCCGGCCGTCTTGCCGATGCTCCCGGTCGCGAGGAGGGTGACGTTCCGGCCGGAGACGGTCGTGACGCCGGACGGCACGGGGCCGGAGCCGTCGCCGAGAGCGGCCCGGTCGAGCGCGACGCGCAGCTCCTTGTC
>JBEQUF010000267.1:0-3013 GCA_040349295.1 Actinomycetota bacterium
CGGCGGCAACGCGCAGACGAAGGCGATGAAGGGCGTCGCCGGCCGCCTGCGCCTCGACCTCGCGCAGTTCCGCGAGCTGGAGGCGTTCGCGCAGTTCGGCTCCGACCTCGACCGCGCGACGCAGCAGGCGCTGACCCGCGGCGAGAAGATGGTCGCGACGCTCAACCAGCCGCAGTACGACCCGTGGCCGGTCGAGGAGCAGGTCGTCGCCATCTACACCGGCATCAACGGCTTCCTCGACGACATCCCGACCCCGCAGGTGCAGCGGTTCCAGGACGAGCTGCGCGAGCATCTGCGGACGGAGAAGTCGGTGTACGAGGCGATCCGCGAGAAGGGCGCGATCTCGGACGAGACGGCCGAGAAGCTGAACGCCGAGCTCGACAAGTTCAAGAACGGCTTCAACGTCCAGGAAGAGAGCACCATCTAGTTGGCGTCGCTCCAGGACATCCGGCGGCGGATCAACTCCGTCAAGAACACGCGCAAGATCACGAAGGCGCTCGAGCTCGTCGCGGGCGCCCGCTTGCGCCGCGCGCAGACGCGCATCGAGGAGATGCGCGACTACGCGGACCGGATGCAGGAGCTGATGGTCGGGACGGCGCGCGCCGCGTCGTCCTTCCGCAACCTCGCACTCATGCAGCGGCGCGACGTGAACCGGGTCGCGCTGCTCGTCGTGACGGGCGACCGCGGCCTCGCCGGCCCGTTCAACGGACAGGTGCTTCGGCGCGCGTTCGACGTCGAGCGGCAGGAGCGGAGCGCGGGGCACGAGGTGGTGTGGACGGTCGTCGGCCGCAAGGGCGCGTCGACGCTCCGCTTCCGCCGCTACGAGCTCGCAGCGCAGTGGGCGGGCTTCGTCGACCGTCCCGAGTACCGCGACGCGCAGGCGATCGCGCACCAGCTCGCGGAGATGTACGTCAACGCCGAGATCGACCGCGTCGTGCTGCTGTACAACAAGTTCGAGTCGGCGCTCGTGCAGCGCGTCACCGTCACCGACCTGCTGCCGATCCCAGAGGACGTGCTGCAGGAGTCGGAGGACGCCGACCTGAGCGACCGCGAGAAGGCCCTGCGCGGCGACTTCATCTACGAGCCGGAGCCCGAGGAGATCCTGCAACGCCTGCTGCCGGTCTACCTCGAGACCGAGATCTACCGCGCGCTGCTCGAGTCGGCCGCGTCGTTCCTCGCCGCGCAGATGTCGGCGATGCGGAGCGCGTCGAAGAACGCGGGCGAGCTGATCGACCGGCTGACGCTGCAGATGAACCGCGCCCGCCAGGCGCAGATCACCCAGGAGATCCTGGAGATCGTCGCCGGCGCCGACGCGCTGACGTCCTAACCGGCGCCGGTCGCCGGCGTCGTACTGACGGATGGGGGAGGTCCTGCCGCTTGCGTGCGAGCGCGCCCGCTCGTGGGCGTCGCTGGCGCTCGACCACGAGCTCTCGGAGCTCGAACGCGAGCACCTGCGTGCGCATCTCGCCGGCTGCGAGGCCTGCGAGGCCTTTCTCGCGGTCGCTCGTGAGGTGACACACGAGCTTCGCGCGGCGCCGCCCGTCCAGCCGACTTTGTGACACGTCCGATGCCGCTGCCGCTGCGGCGTTCCACTACACTCGTGACGCCCGTTTTCGCCCGAACGCTCCCAGGAGACCCATGGCTGACAAGACTTCGAACGGCAGCAGCACCGGCAGGATCGTCGAGATCAAGGGTGTCGTGCTCGACGCCGTCTTCCCGGGGAAGCTCCCGGAGATCTACTCCGCGCTCAGCATCAAGGTGCCGGGCCGCGACGAGCCGCTGATCGCGGAGGTGCAGCAGCACCTCGGCGACGATCGCGTGCGCGCAGTCGCCATGGACACGACCGACGGTCTCGCCCGCGGCACCGACGTCACCGACACCGGCGGCCCGATCAGCGTGCCGGTCGGCGCGGAGACGCTCGGCCGCATCTGGAACGTCATCGGCGAGCCGGTCGACGGCAAGGAGCAGGCGAAGGGCGAGCGGAAGCCGATCCACGCCGATCCGCCGAGCTTCAGCGAGCTCTCGCCGAAGGTCGAGATCTTCGAGACGGGCATCAAGGTCATCGATCTGATCGCGCCGTACGTGCGCGGCGGCAAGGTCGGCCTGTTCGGCGGCGCGGGCGTCGGCAAGACGGTGACGATCACCGAGCTGATCAACAACGTCGCCCAGCATCACGGCGGCGTCTCCGTCTTCACGGGCGTGGGCGAGCGCACGCGTGAGGGCACCGACCTCTACATCGAGATGGAGGAGTCGGGCGTGCTCGACAAGGTCGCGATGGTCTACGGCCAGATGAACGAGCCGCCGGGCGCGCGCCTGCGCGTCGGCCTGTCCGGCCTGACGATGGCCGAGGCGTTCCGCGAAGAGGGCCAGGACGTGCTCCTCTTCATCGACAACATCTTCCGCTTCGTCCAGGCGGGCTCCGAGGTGTCGGCGCTGCTCGGCCGCATGCCGAGCGCCGTCGGGTACCAGCCGACGCTCGCGACCGAGATGGGGCAGCTGCAGGAGCGCATCACGTCGACGCGGACGGGCTCGATCACGTCGGTGCAGGCGATCTACGTCCCTGCGGACGACCTCACCGACCCGGCGCCGGCGAACACGTTCGCGCACCTCGACTCGACGACCGTGCTCTCGCGCGCGATCGTCGAGAAGGGCATCTACCCGGCGGTCGACCCGCTCGACTCGACCTCCCGCGCGCTGCAGCCGGGCATCGTCTCCGACGACCACTACCGGACGGCGACGCGCGTGCAGGAGACGCTGCAGCGCTATCGCGACCTGCAGGACATCATCGCCATCCTCGGCATCGACGAGCTCTCCGAGGAGGACAAGGTCCTCGTCGGCCGGGCCCGCCGCATCCAGCGCTTCCTCGGGCAGAACTTCTTCGTGGCCAAGCAGTTCACCGGCCAGGAGGGATCGTTCGTCTCGCGCGCCGACACCATCGAGGCCTTCGACAAGGTCTGCAACGGCGAGTACGACACCTACCCCGAGCAGGCGTTCTTCTCCTGCGGCGGTCTCG
>JBEQUF010000285.1:0-6060 GCA_040349295.1 Actinomycetota bacterium
CATGGCCGGCGGCCAGCCGTTCTCGATGGCGAACCTGGCCGAGGTGCGCGAGCTGACGCTCGCCTACGGCGTGCCGCTGATCCTCGACGCGACGCGGAGCTCGGAGAACGCGCTCCTCGTCAAGCGGCGCGAGCCGGGCTATGCGGCGTTTCCGTTCGCGGAGATCCTGCGCCAGATCGCCCGCCACAGCGACGGCGCGATCTTCTCCTCGAAGAAGGATCACTTCGTGCCGATCGGCGGTCTCGTCGCCGTCGACGATCCCGACCTTGCCGCGAAGCTGCGCGAGCTCGTCGTCGTGTACGAGGGGTTCCCGCACTACGGCGGCATGTCGGGCGCCGCGATGGAGGCGCTCGCCGTCGGCATCCACGAGGCGGCGGACGAGGCAACCGTCGCCGACTACGTCGACCAGGTCGCCTACCTGGCGGCGCTGCTCGAAGAGGCGGACGTCCCGGTCGTGCGGCCGCCCGGTGCGCATGCGGTGTTCATCGACGCGAAGCGGTTCCTGCCGCACGTGCCGCAGGAGGAGTTCCCGGCGCAGGCGCTCGCCGGTGCGATCTACCTCGCCGGCGGCGTGCGGGCGATGGAGCGCGGGATCGTCTCCGGCCAGCACGGCACCGACCCGTACCACGGGCTCGAGCTCGTCCGGCTGACCCTGCCGAGGCGCGTGTACACGCAGCAGCACCTGACGTACGTGGCCGAGGTCGTCAGCGACCTGTACGCGCACCGCCACACGGTGTCCGGCCTCCGGCTCGTCTACGAGCCCCCGACGCTGCGCTTCTTCCAGGCGCGGTTCGAGCCCGTTCGCTCGCTCGTCGCGCTCTAGGCGCCGAACGAGATCCGGGCGACCCGTTTCGCCACGGGCCGGTGCTCCCGCTCCAGGGCCGCCAGGGCCCGGGCGAGCTTCTTGAGCTTCCGTCGCTTCAGCATGGGGAGCGTCATTTCGCCGGGTCAACGGGCGTTCCTGCCGCCGGGATACGTCCGAAAGGGCCCTGAGTACACTGAGTCGATGACGACGGTCGAAACCGGCGGACGGCATCAGGAGCTGCTCGATGCGCTGCTCGAGGAGATCGCCGCGTATGACACGCCGGTCGACGTCGATCTCGTCACGCGGGCGTTCCGCTTCGCCGCGAAGGCGCACGAGGGGCAGGCGCGCCGGTCGGGCGAGCCGTTCATCCTCCACCCGGCCGCGGTCGCGAAGATCTGCGCGCAGCTGCGCCTCGACGAGGAGACGCTCGCCGCCGCGCTGCTGCACGACGTCGTCGAGGACACGGAGCACGACATCGACGAGATCCGTGCGGAGTTCGGCGACGAGATCGCGCATCTCGTCGACGGCGTCACGAAGCTGACGCGCGTCCAGTTCCAGAGCCGCGAGCAGGCGGAGGCCGAGAACTACCGGAAGATGGTCGTCGCGATGTCGGAGGACGTCCGCGTCATCCTCGTCAAGCTGACCGACCGCCTGCACAACCTGCGCACGATCGAGTACCTCGGAAAGCAGAAGCAGATCCAGAAGGCGAAGGAGGCCCTCGAGGTCTACGCGCCGCTCGCGCATCGCCTCGGCATCCACGCGCTGAAGTGGGAGCTCGAGGACCTCTCGTTCCAGATCCTCCATCCGCGCAAGTACGACGAGATCAAGCAGATGGTCGCGGAGCGGCGGGCCGACCGCGAAGGGCACGTCGCCGAGGCCGCGGACGTGCTGCAGCGCGAGCTCTCGAAGGTCGACATCCCCGCGGAGATCTCCGGGCGTGCGAAGCACTTCTACTCCATCTACGACAAGATGGTGAAGAAGGGCCGCGAGTTCAACGAGATCTACGACCTGACCGCGATGCGCGTCATCGTCGAGCGGAGCGGTGAGGAGGGGACGCGCGACTGCTACGGCGCGCTCGGCCTGATCCACTCGCTGTGGAAGCCGATGCCCGGCCGGTTCAAGGACTACGTGGCGATGCCGAAGTTCAACGGCTATCGCTCGCTGCACACGACGGTGATCGGGCCCGAAGGCCGACCGCTCGAGATCCAGGTTCGCACGCGCGAGATGCACGAGATGGCCGAGCTCGGAGTCGCGGCGCACTGGGCGTACACGCGCGGCGGCAAGCGTGCGGCCGAGGCCGACGTGGAGTGGAACGCATGGGTGAAGCAGCTGATGGACGTGCACGCCGAGGAGGCGGATGCGCGCGAGTTCGTCAAGACGTTCCGCACGGATCTCTTCGACGAGGAGGTGTTCGTCTTCACGCCGAAGGGCGAGGTGAAGACGCTGCCGGCCGGAGCGACGCCGATCGACTTCGCGTACGCGGTGCACACCGATGTCGGCCATCGCACCGTCGGTGCGAAGGTGAACGGCCGCATCGTCCCGCTGCATTACAAGCTGAAGAACGGCGACCGCGTCGAGGTGCTGACGTCGAAGAGCGGCCGCGGCCCGTCGCGCGACTGGCTGTCGCTTGTCGCGTCGTCGCGCGCCCGCAACAAGATCCGCCAGTTCTTCTCGCGCGAGCAGAAGGAGGATCTCGAGGCGAAGGGCCGCGAGGCGCTCGAGCATGCGCTGAAGGGACAGAACCTCCCGTATCGCAAGCTCGCCGGCAGCGCGGTGCTCGCGGGCGTCATCCGGGAGTCGGGCTTCAAGAAGGCCGAGGACTTCTACCTCGCGCTCGGCGCGGGCAAGGTCACGCCCGGCTCGATCGTCAACAAGGTGCTGCAGAAGCTCAAGGTCGACGAGGTCGTCGAGGAGGCGGCGGTCCTCCCGCGCAAGAAGCCGAAGGCACGCGACGCGCTCGCGAGCAACACATATGGCATCAACGTCGTCGGCGTCGAGGATGTGCTCGTCCGGCTCGCGAAGTGCTGCACGCCGGTGCCCGGCGACGAGATCGTCGGCTACATCTCGCTCGGCAAGGGAATCACGATCCACCGCGGCGACTGTCCCAACGTCCGCGCGCTGATGCGCAACCCGGAGCGGTTCACGCCGGTCGAGTGGGACGGCGGCACGTCGCAGAGCTTCCGCGTGCATGTGGCCGTCGACTCGTGGGATCGCCCGCGGCTCCTCGAGGATGTCGCGCGGACGTTCTCGGAGCACGGTGCGAACATCGTCTCGTACGGCGGCAGCGTCGAGGATCAGATGGCCCGCAACTGGTATGTGGCCGAGGTCGGGGACATCAAGGACCTCCGGTCGCTCCTGAACACGCTCCGGAACGTCGACGGCGTGTTCGACGCCTATCGCGTCACCCCGTCGTAGTCCCTCGTTCGAGGGACACTCGATCATGGGGGCCGGGGTACCCCGTTCGAGGGATCGCCGCCTGGTTGAGCCGAGGAGTTGCCTCGTTCGAGGGATGATTCCGCCGCCGCGGCGCGCACTCGGACGAGGGATCGACAGGGAACCGAGGCCGACTACAACGTGAGCTAGGGGAGAAGGGCACTGCTGCTGCGGCGCCCGGTCGACGTTCGCTCGGCCGGGCGCGCGGCGCCGGCTAGGGCTCCCAGTCCTCGCCGCCGATGTCCCAGCCGACGAGGCAGTGGCCGGCGACGAGCTCGGCGACGCGCTCGAGGGACGTGCGGTCTTCTTCGGGCGCGCCGTCGACCGCCAGCTCGGCCACGGCGTCGCCGTTGAAGCGCACGGGCACCTGCAGCCGCGCCGTCCCGGTCGGCTCGCCGGCCTGCGGGCCGAGGACGAGCTCGCGCTCCTCGACGAAGAAGATCCCGGCCCAGCCGTAGCGGGCGGCGAGCGCGCCGACCACCCGGCGCAGGACGTCGTCCGCGTCGCCGCCCTGCGCGACGATCGCTTCGATCTCAGGCGTCGACATCGCCGCCCTCGTAGTCCTTGATCGCGGTCCGGTAGGCGTCCGGGACCGGCACCGCCTCGCGCGAGTGGAGGTCGACGTAGACGAGCGTCTGGCGCGCCGTCACCATCAGCGTCCGGTCCGGCAGGCGGTACGCCTCGAACTCGAAGGTGACGCTCGTCCGGCCGATGCGCGAGATGCGGCAGTGGATCTCGAGCTCGTCGTCGAACCTGGCGGGCGCCACGTACTCGACGACGTTCGCGCGCATGACGAAGTCGCCGCCGTCCGTGCGGTCCCGTTGGAAGAGCCCGAGGGAGCGGTGGTACTCGACGCGCGCGAGGTCGAAGTACGGGTTGTAGCGGCCGTAGTAGACGACCCCCTGGGCATCGGTGTCGGAGAAGGCGACGCGGGTACGGGCGCTGAACGTGAACGACATCGGGGAGGATCCTAGGCATGTTCGACCACGTGACCATCCGCGTACGCGACGAGGCGGCGAGCCGGGCCTTCTACGAGCTGCTGCTCGGCGAGCCGGACGCCGGGGAGTTCGTCGAATGGGACGACTTCGGCCTCATCGCCGACGGCGAGCCGACCGGGCACCTGCACGTCGGCTTCGCCGTGCCGTCGCGCGCCGAGGTCGACGCGCTGCACGCGCGCGCGCTCGCCGCCGGCCATCGCAACGACGGCGATCCCGGCCCACGGCCGCAGTACGGCCCCGACTACTACGGCGGCTTCCTCCTCGACCCCGACGGCAACAGCGCGGAGGTCGTGCACGGCGCGAACGGCCCGAGCGAGGGCCGCATCGACCACCTCTGGATCGGCGTCGCCGATCTCGCCGCCACCCGGCGCTTCTACGAGACCGTCGCGCCGGTGCTCGGCTTCGAACTGGATGACCGCGGCCCGGAACGGCTGCAGATCCGCGGCGGCGGGCGCACGTCGTCGTTCGTCGCCGACGGCCGCCCGCCGACGACGAATCTCCATCTCGCATTCTCCGTGCCGGACGACGCCGAGGTTGCGCGCTTCCACGCGCTCGCGACCGGCGCCGGCTTCCGGGACAACGGCGCCCCCGGCGAGCGTCCGCAGTACCACCCGGGCTACGTCGGCGCCTTCGTCCTCGACCCCGACGGAACGAACGTCGAAGCGGTGAACCACAACCGCTGATCTGGACCAACGGCCGCGCACCTGGTACCGCAACGAGACCGTCACGACATCTCGTGACGAAGACGTCCGCGTACCAGGTACGCGCCGTCGGGAGCCCTAGGCGCGGATCAGGGCCAGCACCTCGTCGCGCTTCTCCTCCATGAGCTGCTCGGAGAGGGCTTCGAGGTTCAGGCGGAGCAGGGGCTCGGTGTTCGACGGGCGGACGTTGAAGTGCCAGTCGTCGAAGTCGACGGAGATGCCGTCGAGGTGCGTCACCCGCCCGCCTTGCGCCGAGTAGCGCTCCTTGATCTCCTGGAGCTTCAGCGCGACGTCGGCCACCGGCGTGTTCAGCTCGCCGGTGATGAAGTACTGCGAGCGGAAGGGCGCGAGCACCTCCGACAGCGGCCGCCCCGCACGCGACACGAGCTCGAGCATCAGCAGGAACGGGACGACGCCCGTGTCGGCCTGCGAGAACTCGCGGAAGTAGTAGTGCCCCGACACCTCGCCGCCGAACGCGGCGTCGTCGCGCCGCATGCGGTCCTTGATGAACGCATGCCCGACGCGGTTGATCAGCGCCTCGCCGCCGGCCGCCTCGATCGTCCGCGGCACCGCCCACGACGCCCGCACGTCGTAGATCACCTTCGCGCCCGGCTCGCGCTCCAGGATCGACCGCGCCAGCAGCGCCGTCGCGAAGTCGCCGGGCACGAACTCGCCCGTGTCGTCGACGAAGAAGCAGCGGTCGGCATCGCCGTCGAACGCGACGCCGAGGTCGGCGCCCTCCTCGAGCGTCTTCGCGACGATGAACTCGCGGTTCTCGGGCAGCAGGGGATTCGGCTCGTGATTCGGGAAGGAGCCGTCCGGATCGAAGTAGCAGCGGACGACGTCGAGCATCGGCAGCCGCTCGAGCACCGGCGGCAGCATCGCGCCGGCCATGCCGTTCGCAGCGTCGATCACGACCTTCAGCGGCCGCAGCGCCGAGGCGTCGACGAACGAGAGCACCCGGTCGACGTACGCCGGCCAGATGTCGTAGGTCGACACGCGCGACTCGCCGCCGCCCTTCACGTCGCCCACCTCGAGCGCCTTGTCGCGGACGTCGAGCAGCCCGGACTCGCCGCCGACCGGGAGCGCGCCGCGGCGCACGATCTTCATCCCGGTGTACTCC